>CAIVZW010000032.1 GCA_903910495.1 uncultured beta proteobacterium | reverse complement strand
TTGGTATCTTCCTAAATCGAAAAAATCTGCTGGTGCTGCTGATGACCATCGAATTGATGCTTCTTGCGGTCAACATGAATTTCGTGGCCTTTTCTCATTACCTCGGTGATTTGTCTGGGCAGATTTTTGTCTTCTTCATCCTGACGGTGGCTGCTGCCGAATCTGCAATTGGTCTGGCGATTCTTATCGTCTTGTTCCGTAACCTGAAGAGCATCCACGTGGATGATCTGGGCAGCCTTAAGGGTTAATCATGGAAATGCAAAAACTCTACCTGCTGGTTCCCCTCGCGCCCCTCCTCGGGGCGGCCATCGCCGGCCTTTTCTGCCGCGTGATTCCGCGCTGGGTGGCCCATACCGCTGCCATCTCGGGGGTGGCGATAGCCTTTGTCGCATCGCTCTTCATCTTCCAGGATGTGGCCGCCGGCAATACGTTCAACGGGCCGGTCTATCAGTGGCTGACCTCCGGTGACTACGTCTTCGAAGTGGGCTTTCTGATCGATCAACTGACGGTCACCATGATGCTGGTGGTTACCTTCGTATCGCTGATGGTGCATATCTATACCATCGGTTACATGCACGACGATCCGGGCTACAACCGCTTCTTCAGCTACATTGCCTTGTTCACCTTCTCGATGCTGATGCTGGTGATGAGCAACAACTTCATGCAGTTGTTCTTTGGCTGGGAAGCCGTGGGCCTGGTTTCCTACCTGCTGATCGGCTTCTGGTATACCCGCCCGACGGCGATCTTCGCCAACATGAAGGCCTTTCTGGTCAATCGTGTCGGTGACTTCGGCTTCCTTCTGGGCATTGGGCTGATTCTGGCGCATTTCGGAACGCTTGATTACAAAACCGTCTTTGAGCACGCTCCTGAACTGGCCAAAACAACGATCACGCTTTTCTCAGGATCCGATGGTACGGTATCGCTGATGAGTGCCACCTGCATCCTGCTGTTCATCGGCGCGATGGGCAAATCGGCACAGGTTCCGCTGCATGTCTGGCTGCCGGATTCGATGGAAGGCCCGACCCCGATCTCCGCACTGATCCACGCGGCGACCATGGTCACTGCCGGCATCTTCATGGTGGCGCGCATGTCGCCGCTGTTCGAACTCTCTGATACGGCACTGTCCTTCGTCATCATCATTGGATCGATCACGGAACTGTTCATGGGTTTCCTCGGCGTCATCCAGAACGACATCTAGCGTGTGGTGGCGTACTCGACGCTTTCCCAGTTGGGTTACATGACCGTCGCCCTTGGCGTTTCGGCCTATTCGGTAGCGATTTTCCATCTGATGACGCACGCCTTCTTCAAGGCCTTGCTCTTCCTCGGCGCCGGTTCGGTCATCATCGGCATGCACCACGAACAGGATATTCGCAACATGGGCGGCTTGCGCAAGTACATGCCGATCACCTGGATTACTTCGCTGATCGGCTCTCTCGCGCTGATCGGAACGCCTTTCTTCGCCGGGTTCTACTCGAAAGACTCGATAATCGAAGCGGTAGCCGCCTCGCATATCGCTGGTTCTGGCTTTGCCTACTTCTCGGTGATGGCCGGTGTATTTGTCACCGCCTTCTATTCGTTCCGCATGTACTTCCTGGTGTTCCATGGCGAAGAGCGTTTCGGCAAGGCGCCTGAGCATCACGAGCACAAGGCCGCTGTCCACGCCAAGGACGACGATCATCCTGCCGCCGTGCACAATGGCGACCACGATGACGAAGAAGTCTCGCCCGATCACCATCACGGCCTTGCGCCGGGGCAGAAGCCGCATGAGACGCCGTGGGTGGTGACCTTGCCGCTCGTCTTGCTGGCCATTCCCTCGGTGATAATCGGCTACCTCACCGTCGAGCCGATGCTTTATGGCGGTTTCTTCAAGGATTCCATTTTCATCAATGCCGAAGCGCATCCGGTGATGGCAGAACTGGCCCATGAATTCCACGGCGCCCTGGCCATGGCTACCCATGCGCTCGCTTCGCCGGTGTTCTGGCTGGCCTTCGCCGGGGTCGCGCTGTCGTGGTTCTTCTATCTGGTACGACCCGCCATCCCGACAGCGATCAAGGCGGCTTGCCTGCCGATCTACACCGTGCTCGAAAACAAGTACTACTTCGACAAGTTCAACGAAGTCGTCTTTGCCGGTGGCGCACGCTTGCTGGGCAGATGGTTGTGGAAGG
>CAIVZW010000031.1 GCA_903910495.1 uncultured beta proteobacterium | reverse complement strand
TCGCTCTGATCGGGATTACTTCCGGTCTGGGCCAATTCTCCATCATCAAGGCCCTTGAGTACGCCCCGGCCTCGTTCCTTGCCCCGTTCGCCTATGGACAACTGCTGTGGGTCAGTCTTATTGGCGTTCTGGTCTTTGGTGATTTTCCGGATGCCATCACCATGGTCGGAATTGCAACCGTGGTCGCAGGCGGCTTGCTCGTGGCCGCTTCTTCCCATCGCAACGCGAAGAAGGCTTATCCAATAGATATCAAGCTTTAGATTGGCGAACCCATCCATGGTCTTCAGATGACAAAGTCCTCTCGCGCCAACGCCTCCTTGCGCAGGGTTTCGCCGATCTTTTCCTCGCTCAGTCCCGGGATCAGCTTCTGGATGAACTCATAGGCGTAGCTGCGCAGATAGACACCGCGGCGCAGCGCCAGGCGCGTCGTGTTCGGCACGAACAGCCCCGGCAGATCGAGGTGCAGCAGATTGCCATCGCGTTCCGCGATTGTAGGCCATGGAAGCGACAATACCGATGCCCAGCCCGACGTCAACATAGGTCTTGATCACATCGGCGTCGATCGCCGAAAGGACTATATCCGGCACGTTGCTCGGCCACTCGGTGAACTGCCACACCTTCCTCAACGCAAACGATGAACTTCGTAGCCGTGCCAGCGCAAATAGTCGAGGGCGGCGACTTCTTCGGGCGTAATCACGGGTTTGTCGAGCAACAGGCGCAATGCGTGCTTCTGCCGTGTTGGCAGTTCGAGCTCCGGAGCAGCATATCTGACACAATATGACGTGCAGCAGGATTGTATGAACCCAGGAAAGAGAGAAACGCATGGAATGCAAAGTAAAATGGATTGAAGGTGGCATGTCGTTTCTGGCCGAAACCGGAAGCAAGCACGCCGTCCTGATGGATGGCGCCCCCGAAGCGGGAGGAAGAAACATGGCACCGCGCCCGATGGAATTGGTGCTGGCCGGCACCGGGGGTTGTACAGCGTTCGACGTGGTGATGATCCTCAAGAAGGGGCGTCATGCCGTCACCGGGTGTGAAGTCGACTTGACGGCCGAGCGCGCCGAAACTGACCCGAAGGTCTTCACCCGGATTCACTTTCACTTCCGCGTCAGCGGGAAAGCACTGAAGCCGGACGCTGTTTCCCGTGCCATCAAGCTCTCCAAAGAGAAATACTGTTCGGCGTCGATCATGCTCGGCGAAACCGCCGAAATCACGCACGATTTCGAAATCATCGAAGCGTCATAGGCAGCATCAGGCCTGATCTGGCGATCAGGTCCGGCGGCCCGCTCGCCGAAGAACGGGATGATGACGAGCAGACCTTCCTCGCGCGCGGCACGGCGGGCGGTACCCAGAGCATCGTCGTTATTGACGCGGATGATTTCATCGTAAATCTTGGTATTGAGCACCTGCGGCACGAATCCGGCGCCGATGTCCTAGATCGGGTGCGGCCCCAGCGGGGATAAAAAGCCTCTGCACATCACGAACTATCCTTGTTACCAACTTCATTGCCTGTAGGCACTCCATACTTTAGAAGGAACCATCGCCATTTGGATACCTGATAAAACGGACGCGCTTGCCCTGTCGTATCTTTGACCGGTCAACCCTGAATCATTTCCCGGGTAATTGTGCGGGGATAGTCGGCATTTGCATTGCAGCGCCAATTTCTCCCGCTCTGTATCTCACAATCACTGAATTTACCTGTCGGTTCTGTACCTCACTATGGAAACACGATGCCAACCTCGAAGAGATTACTGAAATCAATCTTCAATTGCGAATGAACCATGGAGACACTCCGGGACGAACACCAAAGTGCCGGAGCCGTCTTCTTCACAAATTTCGAGCCACTCGAAATCCCAGATTCAAGCACCGGCCACTTGGCGTATTCCAGTTGTGAAAAGAGGATCGAAGCCAGATCGGGAAGCTGTTCCACGCGCCTCCACGCCTTACTCTCACCTCCCCGGAACGTGGTCCTTGCGGATCATCTTCGGGTGACTCCGAGTAGTATTTCTCACCATAACTCATGACATATCGCCGAATTCCGTAAGCAATTCTCGGAACTCCAAGTAACAAGTCTATGGCTCCAGGCGACAATGCCTATTCACTTTGGCAAAACCGCATCGTTCGGTGTGGTGAACTGCTGGGCCGACGATGATGTCGACTCCATGTCCCGCGGTGACTCGGCGCTCTATGCGGCCAAAGCAGCAGGAAGAAGCCAGCCAAGTGGATTGGAAATACGGCCCTGAAGCAGGTCTAGCCTGGCGGAAACGGCCGATTGCGACATCAGCCGTCCGCCAGTCTGACGATAGCGGCCTAGAGTTTGCCGATGTAGTCGAGTTTGCCGATTTCCACACCGTTGTGACGCAGGATGTTGTACGCCGTGACCAGATGGAAATAGAAATTCGGCAAAGCGAAACCGACCAGATAGGGCATACCCTTGAAACTCATCTCCTTACCACCTGCCTTGAGCGAAATCTCCCGTTCTTCGGAACCATCGATCTGTCCGGCAGAGAAGGATTCCACGAAGGCAATCGTCTTGGCCAGGCGCGCCCGAACTTCCTCGAAGCTCTGCTCCGTATCCTCGTACTTGGGGACTTCAACGCCGGCCAGACGGGCGACTGCGCCTTTGGCATGGTCGCTGGCGATCTGCACCTGCCTGAGGAATGTAAGCATGTCGGGAAACAGTCGCGCCGTGAGCAGTACGGAAGGATCAATTTTCTTCGCAATCGCGTAGGCCTGCGCCTTGGCGATGATCGCATCCAGATTGCGCAGCATGCTTGCAAAGCGGGGGGCGCTTGCTTCATACATCGATAGGGTCATGGTTGAATCTCCAGAAAACATGCATATTTCCAACAACAAACAGCGACGCGATTGCTGTCCCGGAAGCAGCGCAGGGAAAACGCCCCATCATTGCTTTAAAGTTGATCTGTCGCCCGACAGTCTGCCAACAATTCGCACGCACCTTAAGCGGGTATTCCACCCGGAAACGTCTTGCCTCACTGAACCCAGGACAGGCTACGCTGCTTTCAGAATCTTAAGCGATTTGCTTTCAACCATGTCTTTCACTTTTTCGCTATAGGCGAGCATGTGTGGAGCTGAAAGATGTGCCAGCAGGTCCTCCAGACAATCCCACTTCTCGATGATCGTGACGACATTCTTGTTCAGGGCTTGCGGTGGCAAAGCTGTCGGGACGTCGATGGCAGGCACATATTCGATGCACCCTTTTTCCTGAAGAACATTGGGAATATTGGCTTTGAAAATGGCAAGAAACTCGGACTGCCGACCTTCTTTGATGTGGAGCGATGCAAGGACATTGATCATTTCATGCTTTCCTTATTTAGAGAACAAAAAAACCAAACTCGCTGTGTCGCAAGCACGTTTTGCGCGACAAACAAAAACCGGCTTACGTCGAACGGGTGCGCTGTCATTCAGGATTATATCAATCGGGGGATCTTCGTAGCTATAAAATGAGCGACAGCAATCTGCTGATCATTTGCAAATGCCGATGAAGCAATTCTCCACGAAGTCCGGCGCATCAGGGAGGAGCTTATGAGGAGTCGCAGACGTAGAGAGAGATTGGAAACACTCGGGGTCATGACCATGATATAAACCTTTCCTGCCGTATCCATGTCATCCGCAATGGAAGCAACGAGCACTACCAGAAATGGCATTTCCCCGAGGCAAACCAACCCGCAGCGGGCACAGAATGGATTGAGGGTGGTCGAAAAAAAAACGACTAAGCAAGGAGGTCAAGATGATGAAGTTCTGTACAAACAAGCTCAGCTTGTCACGCCATACGCTGGCATCGGCAACTCGCTGACCAAAGCTCAGATTACCTCCCTCATTGCCAGCCCGGATCGAAGCGAAGCTCTGCACAAGCCTTCGCAGATCAGGCTAAATCGTGACGTCGGTCGCGATGGAAGCTTCCGGCCGGTG
Organism: uncultured beta proteobacterium; assembly: GCA_903910495.1. The sequence goes on along the minus strand of CAIVZW010000031.1, from coordinate 3,997 downwards.
GGGCAGACCGACCCTGTAGCGATTCAAATCCGCGCGAGAGCATTCCCGATATCTTCGCGCAGGTCATCAATGTCTTCGATGCCCACCGACAGGCGGATCAGCGAATCGGTAATGCCGATCTTGACTCGCAGTTCGGGCGGAATGCTGGCGTGCGTCATGATCGCCGGGTGCTCGATCAGGCTTTCGACGCCGCCCAGGCTTTCGGCCAGAGTGATCAGTTCGCAGGCTTCGAGAAAACGTATGGTGCCGGCCAGATCGCTATCCAGCTCGAACGAAATCACCCCGCCAAATCCGTTCATCTGGCGCCTGGCCAGATCATGCTGCGGATGTGAAACGAGGCCGGGGTAGCGCACGCGCCTGACCTTGGCTTGCCGTTCCAGCCAACTGGCCAGTTCCAGGGCGTTTTCACAGTGCCGCTGCATGCGCAGGTTGAGCGTCTTGACTCCGCGCAGGGCGAGGAAACTGTCGAACGGCCCGGCAATGGCACCGATGGCGTTATGCAGGAAGGCCAGTTGTTCGCGCACGCCGGCATTGCGCTCTTCGCCGCTGACGACGGCAATGCCGCCGATCACATCGGAGTGGCCGTTGAGGTATTTGGTCGTCGAATGTACGACGATGTCGAAACCCGCTTCGAGCGGGCGCTGTATCCACGGCGAAGCAAAGGTGTTGTCGGCGACGGAGATGATGTTGTGCTTGCGGCAGAAGGCGGCCAGTTGCTCCAGGTCGGCGAGATTGAGCAATGGGTTGGTCGGCGTCTCGACCAGGAGCATGCGGGTTTCCGGGCGCAGCGCGGCAACAAGCGCCTCGGGATCGGCAAGATCGACATAGCTGAAGGCGAGACCGGCGCTGCGCTGGCGCACGCGATCCATCAGGCGGAAGGTCCCCCCGTAGAGATCGTCGCTGGTAATCACATGAGCCCCAGTGTCGAGGAGTTCGAGTACCGTGGCAATGGCCGCCATTCCGGAAGCGAAGGCGAAACCCTGAACGCCGCTTTCCAGATCGGCGATACAGCGCTCGAAAGCCCAGCGCGTGGGGTTGTGCGAACGCCCGTAGTCCAGCCCCTTGTGCACACCGGGGCTGGTATGGAGGTAGGTCGAATTGGCGTAGATCGGCGTGATGACGGCGCCTGTACTGGGGTCCGGCGTTTGCCCGGCATGAATGACGCGGGTACCGAAGCCATGACGGCGACCGGGCGGTGTAGGGGTGCTCATGCGATGCTTTTCCGCAAAGGGTTGATGAGGTCAAACGGCAAACAGGGCGCTGGACTGCCCAGAGCACTGATCATAACAGAACTGGGAAACTCCCGATTTGCGCGCGAAACAGCACGCCCCTGGTCCCCAATACGCTTCAGTGAAGCATATTCCGCTGCGTCGCGTGCGGCAGATTCAGGTTGATCACGAGGACGCGGCTGCCCAGCATGACAAGGCTTCCTGCGCTGCGATCATCGCCGGTATCGCTGTACTCGAAGTCATAGATGCGCCGCAGGCGCAATATCCCGTCCGTATCCCGCCCCAGGCTGATGCGCCGGATGGCCACGGTATCATCGAGCAGCAGCAGATTTTCCGAAGTACACGCCGCCTTGGTTGCCGCTACCGCCATCTCGCGGGCCTTGAGGCTGTCGTACCACAACCAGCCTGCTGCCGTCAGCAACAATAGCCCGAGAATGTCGAAAAAATCCATGTCGATAGCCTAACCCAAAATGGCGCTCAGCCGTTCAGCACGCGCAGGATTTCCCGTCCGTAGGCTTCAAGCTTTTTCGCCCCGACGCCGCTGATCTGGGCCAAAGCGTCGAGCGAAGCGGGAGCGACCTGCGCCATCTCGGCCAGGGTCGCGTCGTGGAACACGATGTAGGCGGGCAGGTTGTGTTCGCGCGCAACCTCGGCGCGCCATGACTTCAGCGACTCGAAACGCGCCTCGCCGGCATCATCCAGCGGCAAGGGCAACTTTCCCTTGCCGCGCGCGAGTTTGCCGCTCTTTGCACGCTTTGCCGCCCGCTTCGGCGCCTTGCCGGGCTGGCGCAGCAGCATCTGCACTTCGCCGCGCAGGACCTCGCGCGCCGTCGGCGTCAGTTCCAGCGTGTTGAATTCACCTTCGCTGCGCACATAGCCCAGCGCAATCAGTTGGCGCAGCACAAGGCGCCATTGCATTTCGCTCAAGTCGGCACCGACAGCGAAAGTACTGAGGCGCTCATGCCCGTATTGCGCGACCTTCTCGGTGCTTTTGCCGCGCAGCACGTCGACCAGGTGTCCGGCACCAAAACGCTGGCCGCGGGTCTGGTGGAAACGGTAGATGCCGGAGAGCGCCTTGCGCGCGGCTTCGGTCGCATCCCAGGTGGCTGGCGGATGCAGGCAGTTGTCGCAGGCATTCTGATGCGCGGCACAGGCCGCGCTCGGCTCGCCGAAATAGGCAAGCAGCCGCAGGCGCCGGCAATCGTGGGCTTCGGCCAGGGCCAGCAGGGCATCGAGCTTGCCGCGCTGGCCGCGCTTGAACTCCTCGGCGGCCGGGCTTTCGTCGATCATGCGCCGCTGGTTCACCACATCGGCCAGACCGTAGGCCATCCAGGCATCGGCAGGCAGGCCGTCACGACCGGCGCGACCGGTCTCCTGATAGTAGCTCTCGATATTCTTCGGCAAATCGAGGTGGGCGACGAAGCGTACGTCGGGCTTGTCAATGCCCATGCCGAAGGCAATGGTAGCGACCATCACCACGCCCTCTTCACGCAGAAAACGGTCCTGGTGGCGCCGGCGCACCTCGGTGTCGAGCCCGGCGTGATACGGCAGCGCACTGATGCCTTCAGCACCCAGCCACACGGCCGTGTCTTCCACCTTCTTGCGCGACTGGCAGTACACGATGCCGGCGTCACCTTCATGCTCGTTCTGGATGAAGTACAGCAACTGCCGGCGTGCGTCGTCCTTTTCGACCACCGCATAGCGGATGTTCGGCCGGTCGAAGCTGCTGATGAAGACGCGGGCTTCGCTCAGTGCCAGGCGTACGATGATGTCGGCGCGCGTCAGATCGTCGGCGGTGGCGGTGAGCGCGATGCGCGGCACCTGCGGGTAGCGCTCATGCAGAACGTTCAGCGCCAGATAGTCTGCGCGGAAGTCGTGGCCCCACTGGCTCACGCAATGCGCCTCATCGATGGCGAACAGGCTGAGCAGCCCGCGCTCGTGCAGCGAATCGAGTTGCCCCAGCATGCGCGGCGTGGTCAGGCGTTCGGGCGCCACGTAGAGCAGCACCAGCCGGCCGCTCATCATCTCGCGCTCGATCTGCTGCGTCTCGGCCAGCGTCAGTGTCGAGTTCAGGAAGGCGGCATGCACGCCGGCGACTTCGAGCGCGCCGACCTGGTCGTGCATCAGCGCGATCAGCGGGCTGACCACCACTGCTACACCACGCCCGGCGCGATGCCGGACAATCGCCGGCAGCTGATAGCACAGGCTCTTGCCGCCACCGGTCGGCATCAGCACGAGCGCATCGCCGCCAGCGATCACATGGTCGACGATCTCGGCCTGCGCGCCGCGAAAGGCGCTATAGCCAAAAACGTCGTGCAGGATTGTTGCAGGGGATGTGGAAGTGGGAAGGGTCAATGGACTGGCCAGGGGGAAAGTCGCGATGGTAACGGTAAACGCCAGCACCGGCCACCGACCTTTTCCAATGAATTGTCTTCAGCCTTCATCAGGAGGTATGAATCCGGATTCAATGCCGAATTATCCGGACAAGCGCATTAAATGCTTATAAGGAAAGAACAATTTGTTATTTCATTTTCGGCGCGGCGCGCATTACAGTTGAGGCCTCATTCAAAAAGGAGGCATTGCGCATGAAGCTCGAAACTCTGGCCGTCCACGCCGGCTACAGCCCCGACCCGACCACCAAGGCGGTGGCCGTGCCGATCTACCAGACCACGTCCTACGCCTTCAACAACACGCAGCACGGCGCCGACCTGTTCGACCTCAAGGTGGCGGGCAACATCTACACGCGCATCATGAACCCGACGCAGGAC
>CAIVZW010000030.1 GCA_903910495.1 uncultured beta proteobacterium | reverse complement strand
GACCGCAACGACCAACCCTACAACACGTAGCGCGACAAATCTTCATTCTGTGACAACTCGGCGAGGCGGTCATTGACATAAGCCGCATCAATGAAAATTGTCTCTGCCGCAAGCCTGCCCGCCGTATACGAGACGTCTTCGAGCAATCGCTCCATCACGGTGTAAAGCCGGCGGGCGCCGATATTTTCGGTACGCTCATTGACTGACCAGGCAATCTCGGCCAAGCGCCGGACCCCCTCGGAGGAAAACTCGAGTGTCACCCCCTCGGTAGCCATCAGCGCCTGATACTGCATGGTCAGACAGGCGTCGGTCTGAGTCAGTATGCATTCGAAATCAGTGACCGACAGCGAGTCGAGTTCGACCCGGATAGGGAAACGTCCCTGCAATTCCGGAATCAGGTCCGAGGGTTTGGCCAGGTGAAAGGCACCGCTGGCGATGAACAGCACGTGGTCGGTTCGGATCATGCCGTACTTGGTGGACACCGTCGTGCCTTCAACCAGAGGCAGCAGATCGCGCTGTACCCCCTGGCGCGATACATCAGCCCCGTGCGCATCGCTGCGCGCAGTAATCTTGTCGATTTCGTCGAGAAAGACGATCCCATTCTGTTCAACGTTATGTACGGCCTGAAGTTTCACCTCTTCATCATTGACCAGTTTTCCCGCTTCTTCCTCGATCAGGAACTTGCGCGCTTCACCTATTTTCAGTTTTCGGGATTTTTTCCGCGCACTGCCCATGTTCTGAAACAACCCCTGAATCTGTGAAGTCAGTTCCTCCATGCCAGGCGGTGCAAATATCTCGGCCTGCATCGCCGATCCAGAAAACTCGATTTCAATCTCTTTATCGTCGAGAGTGCCTTCACGCAATTTTTTACGAAATTTCTGGCGCGTTGCATTTTCATCTGCCGCTTGCGACTCGTTAAAAAAATTCCCTCGCGCCGGTGGAAGCAAAGCGTCCAGAATCCGCTCTTCAGCCGCGTCACCGGCGTGCGTACGGACAGCACTCATGGCCTGTTCTCTGGCGTTCTTGACAGCGATTTCGGCAAGGTCACGGATGATCGTATCAACATCGCGCCCGACATAACCCACCTCAGTGAACTTCGTTGCCTCGATCTTGATGAATGGGGCATTGGCCAGCCGAGACAGCCGACGCGCAATCTCTGTTTTACCCACACCGGTCGGTCCGATCATCAGGATGTTCTTTGGCGTAATTTCCTGACGCAATGGCTCTTCCACCTGAGCACGCCGCCAACGGTTGCGCAATGCGATGGCAACCGCTTTCTTGGCTTTTCCCTGGCCGACAATATGCTTATCGAGTTCGTGAACGATTTCCTGCGGAGTCATCTGCATAATCTGCGTCATTTTCAGCCTGCTTTGAGCAACGGAAGGGGAAAGAAATTTAACATGTTCTCAGTAAATGTGCTGATTGTGGCAAACTGATACTAAGGAGTGTTGACATGCATTTCATGGGCGAAAGGTAGGCCAACACCCCTCAGGAGGATATTTATGAAAACACGTATCGTTTGCCTTGCCCCAGGGCGGGTGGCGCCGGGCATGACACTCGCCAGTGCGATAACGGCTCACGACGGCCACACCCTGCTGGCTTCAGGAACCCTGCTCGATTCAGAAATGCTTGACCGCTTGATCAGACGCGGTGTCGAAACCGTCTCCGTTCTCATCCTTGACGCGCGTGACGACGAAACGATCGCCAAGGAACTTCGTGCCGCCCAAGAAAGGGTTGAACACATCTTTCGTGGCCATGGGAATCCAGCCCGCGAGGCTTTGCGCAACGCCATTCTCAATTTCCGGCTGGAGCACGCGAAATGACCTCGCCAACTCTTGAGGAACTGCCTTCCCACGCCGATGGTCTCCCCTCCTTGCCGGAAGTCGTCAATTACCTGATGCGTTCGCTCAGTGACGAACACGCCGACGTCGACACCCTCTCACATCACATCAACTCTGACCCGGCTATCGTCGCCCGCTTGCTTGCCGCGGCCAATTCGGTCGCCTCCGGACTATCGACGCGAATTTTTTCGTCTAAACAGGCTTTCCTCGTTCTCGGTGTTGACCGGATTGTCAGCATCATTCTGGCTTCGGCACTGACCTATCGTTACGACTTCCGCAGCCCGGATTTTGATGTTCGCCCGCTCTGGCGCCACTCGCTCGGTGTGGCAACCTGTGCCCGGGTTCTTGCCGAGCAAACCGGCTTCAATACGGAAATGGCGTTTACTTGCGGCTTGCTGCACGACATTGGGCAATTGCTGATGTTCACGGCCAGCCCGACCAATTACGTTCAGGCACTCAGTTTGCGTCGCCAGGAGAACATCTCGCTTATTGCTGCGGAAAAGTCAGTATTCGGCTACGACCACGCTGCCGCCGGACGAACACTGGCACTCGCCTGGAATCTGCCGGCCGAAATCGCCGACGTCATAGCCGCTCATCATGAACCCGATGATTCAGCCAGTGAAATGGGCAACCTCATACATGTGAGCGAAATATTGAGCCACGCACTTGACCTGGGGGAACAGACCTACAACCGTGTTCCCGACCTGTCTGAGCTGGCCTGTGCGCAACTTGGCCTGTCATGGCCAAGGATTGAGGGGCACTTTGCAGCAATCGAGGCGCGCTACGACGGAATAAGAATCGCGCTGGGAATCTGATCGGTTGCGCTCCTCAGTCCAGCGTCTCTATGGTGAAACTGTGGTTGGTGTAGATGCACAGGTCACCGGCAATTTCGAGCGATTTGCGAATGACTTCAGCCGGACCAAGGTCAGTGTTCTCGATCAGCGCGCGCGCTGCCGACTGAGCGAAAGCACCACCCGATCCGATGGCAACAATGCCGTGCTCCGGTTCCAGCACATCGCCGTTCCCCGTAATCACCAGTGAATTTTCCAGATCCGCGACCGCGAGCATCGCCTCAAGACGACGCAACGCCCGGTCACTGCGCCAGTCTTTGGCCAATTCAACCGCGGAACGTAACAAATTCCCCTGATGCTTGTCTAGTTTGGCCTCGAAACGCTCAAAAAGGGTAAACGCATCTGCCGTACCGCCAGCGAAACCGGCGAGAATACTGCCCTGATGGATGCGCCTGACCTTGCGCGCGCTGGCCTTGATGACGATATTCCCGAGGGTGACCTGTCCGTCTCCGCCCATGGCTACCTGCTTGCCTCGACGCACCGACAAGATCGTAGTACCGTGGTATTGCTCCATGAATAAACCCTAGTGTTTTGCAAAAACGATGGTCGCTACCGCTTTCAGACCGACAACGCCGAACAGTTCGGCAACGAGATGATTGGGGTGATGAAACACGATCTGCTTGCCTGTCCTCCGGATTGTCGCCAACGAATTAAGCAGCGCACCGGCACTGATGAAATCCATGCGCATGAGTTTGGCGCAATCAATGAGTACCAGGTCGTGCACCGCTGCATAAGCCGGCAGATCTGCGAAACGCGAAGACTTTATCTCTCCACGAAGCACATAGGCATCAGCAGGCACATCGCCACCATCAGCCATTGTTGTCAGCGGAAGATCCGGCTCGGGAAGCGCTACCCGGTCGGGCTCCCATGAAGGCGGCGAGACCTCGAAAGTCACGGCATAGTTGATTGCCACATCCTCGAAAATCTCGTGCTGCCCCTGCAACTGACAGAGTTCCAGAAACAGCAGCCAGCAGTCCTTGTCTTCTGCCCGACCGGTCTCGACGTGCTTCTGAACCAGTACGCCAAGGGTCTCCCGACCCAGCAACTCGATCTCACGTCGGGATTTTCTTCCCTGCTGCAACAGGGTGAGCAGGTGGCCACAACCCTCCGCATCGAGTCTGCTAACCTTTGACAGATCAAGACGCAGCCTTGGATTCTTTACGAGCGCCTGGCGGATGGTTTCGAACGCAATAAGGTTATCGCCGGTCAGTTCGCCCCTGAACAGCAGGCTGCCAGGGACCGCTTCTTTGGCCTTTGGCTGACTCTCGGATTTGTCACGCCAGCCCGGCGGCGACTTTTCAAACGACCGGGCATAATCAATCTCCAGCGTTTCGAAGGCCGTTTTTTGACCGCTTATCCGGTAAAAATCGAAAAGCATCAGCCACAGGCGCTCTCCCGGTCCACAAGAATGAATTCGCACGGCCTTCTCAAGCACTGAACAAACCGCTTCATCCTGGCCATTGGCAAAAAGAACGGCGGCTTCCTCGGCTTGCGCATCGACTGGATCAATCTCCGCCTCGATCAGAGAGTCCGGCAAACTCTCACTGAACACAAAATCACTGAAATCCAGCGAAATATTCTGTGCGTCCTGAGTCGTGTTTACAGGAATGGGCGCAGGAGTGAATTCGAGCGGACCCGGCCTGACAGCAACTGGGGGCTGATTCTCATCAGGCGACGCAGGCACCGACACATCCTGGCCAGCATCCTTCTGGCGAGGCACGGCAGCGGGTCTGGCGACCATTTTTTCTGGTTGTTTTTTGAAGAAAGAGAAAGCCATGGTCTGCAGAGACACATCTGCACATTAACGATAGGTGCCCGTTTTAACACATCCACAAACACTCTGCAATTTCAATCACGGCGCTCATGGATTCATCACGGCACAGTTGGCACAACGTCCGCGCAGGTCAAAGTCCATGCGCGACAATGAAAACCCCTCAGGCAAGACCGGTGCGGCCGGCGGTGCCGCATCGAGACAAAACACGCCGCCACAATACTCACAGCGGAAATGGACATGGGTCGTATGCTCCCCGGCCGTTGTGGCCGAGAAACGAAATACCCGGTTGCTGTCCGTATTCTTGTGCGCCAGCCCACAGGCGACCAGCCAGTCAAGCACACGATAGAGTGTTACGCGATCGAGCGGCGGATATCCAAGCCCAAGTTCAATTTCATTGTGTTTCAGCGCTGTTGGTGCAGTCCGCAGTAACTGCAATACACGGATACGCGATGGCGTGGCGCGTGCACCGGTACGGCGTATTTGCTCAGCAATAGCTGCAGCAGCGAGAAGATCAGGAGAAGACAAGAAAGAGCCCGGTGCGTTGAAGTTGTCCGGAGATTAAAACATAGCGCGACCCCAGATGCAACATTGTTGCAATTGCAGCCGATGATGACTCTGAATCCAGAATCCCGATCGTTCAGCGAGGGGAACTGTCACGTCGTTTCACTGCCTGACTGCAAGCAATGAGGTGCCCAGTCGGTCTTCACGCACACAACTTAGTCCTGGGGCAGACCATGGATCGTCGTCAATCACTCAAATGGCTCGGCGGATTGTCCTCCCTGATACTATCCAGCGCGGTCACACAAATGGCATTCGCCAAGGAGAACGGCAGTATGCAACTTGTCAAATCGAAATCGGAATGGGCTAGCCTGTTGCCCCAGGCCGCCTATCGTGTCATGTTCGAAGAAGATACGGAACACGCTGGAGCAAGTCCGCTCAACAATGAGAAGCGCGATGGGACCTTCATCTGCTCCGCCTGCTTCCTGCCCTTGTTTGATAGCAAAACAAAATACGAGAGCGGAAGCGGCTGGCCGAGCTTCTGGCAAGCGCTGCCCGATGCGCTTGCCACAAAGACGGATTACAAGATTATTTATCCGCGCACCGAGTACCACTGCGCCCGTTGTGGCGGCCATCAGGGACACGTCTTCAACGATGGTCCGCAACCGACCGGCAAGCGCTACTGCAACAACGGCGTTGCGCTGCTGTTCGTACCGCGAAGCGACAAACTCCCGACACTCAGGACCTGATCAGGGGCAACAGTGCGCAGTGATCCGGAAAAAACGCGACCCTATTTGCGCTTGGCCCGTGGATGGGCCGCATCATAAACCCTGGCCAGATGCTGGAAGTCAAGGTGCGTATAGACCTGCGTCGAGGCAATACTGGCGTGGCCGAGCATCTCCTGCACTGCCCGCAGGTCACCCGACGATTGCAGCACGTGAGAAGCAAACGAGTGGCGCAACATGTGCGGATGAACGCTGGTTGGCAAACCCTGAGCCAGCGCCCGCCGCTTGAGTCGTTCTTCAATCACGCGGGGATTTATCCGGCCACCGCGCTGGCCCACGAACAGCGCTGGAACGTCAGCTGCCGCCACCTCGACTCGCCGCTGCGCCCAGACCCCGACCGCTTCGCGCGCCTTGCTCCCCACCGGAACCAGGCGCAGTTTGTTGCGTTTGCCGAGAACGCGAACCTCACCGGCCAGAAGATCGTCAAGGCACGCAATATCGAGTGCCGCCAGTTCGGCTAGGCGCAAACCGGACGAGTAGAAAAGCTCGAACATGGCCTGATCCCGGATTTCCAGCACGTCGTCGCTTGATGAATCAAGCAGGCGATTGGCTTCGTCGGGCGACAGCACTTTCGGCAAGGCCTTGGGACTTTTCGGAGCGCGCACGCCTTCGACCGGATTTACCGTTGTTTCACCACGCTGGCCAAGCCAGCGATAAAAACCACGCCAGGCGGAAAGCATGCGGGCAAGTGAGCGCCCACCCAGCCCACGGGCATGCAACTGGGCGATGAAACGGCGAATGTGATGGCT
>CAIVZW010000029.1 GCA_903910495.1 uncultured beta proteobacterium | reverse complement strand
TTCTTCCATCTGGCGCAGCAGTGCATTCATTTCCGGCAGGGAGAGGAGGCGCCGGGCGCGGACCGCGCCGTGACAGGCCATGGTCGCCAGCAATTCGTTGCGCCTGGCGGCCAGCAGTTGCGTCACACCGTGTTCGCGCAGTTCGGCGAGCAGTGCCCTCGCCAGAGCCGCCGGATCGGCGGCCTGCAGCAGCGCCGGAACACCGCGCACGACCAGTTGTGCCGGCCCCATCGGGGCGACATCGAAGCCCAGTTCGTGCAGGGCCTCGGCGTGTTCTTCGCTGGCCGCTACGTCAAGCGCATCGGCGGCGAATACGGCCGGGATGAGCAGCGCCTGTGTTGCCACCTGCCGGCTGTCGAGCGCCATCTTGAGCTTTTCGTAGAGGATGCGTTCGTGCGCCGCGTGCATGTCGACAACAACCAGCCCCTGTGCGTTCTGGGCCAGGATGTAGATGCCGGACAGCTGTGCCAGGGCGTAGCCCAGCGCGGGTATGTCGCCTGTCGTTGGCGTGGGGCCTGAAACGGAAGCCGCTTGTGCCGACTGGCTGAAGGAATAATAGGCGCTGGTGGCGGCTTCGGCGACGCGCAGGGATTCCTGACGCGGAGCCCAGTTGCCGAAACTCGGGCGGGTCGTTTCAAAGGCCGGAGGCGGTATTCCGGGAATCGCTGTGCCTGGAACATCGGATTCAGCACTCAGCGAACCTGACAAGGACCGCTGCACGGCGTGAAAGACGAACTGGTGCACGGCGCGACTGTCGCGGAAGCGAACTTCGGTCTTGGCCGGATGCACATTGGCGTCGACGCTCGCCGGATCGATTTCGAGAAACAGGCAATAGGCCGGGTAGCGGCTGCCGTGCAGCATGTCCTGGTAGGCCTCGCGCAGCGCATGGCTGAGCAGTTTGTCGCGCACGAAGCGGCCATTGACGTAGCAGTACTGGGCATCGCTGCGTGCCCGCGAATGGGCGGGCAGGGCGCAATGACCGAAGACGCGGAGCGGCCCGGCGCCGGTATCGACAGCCCGAGACTCGGCCAGGAAATCGTCGCCGAGAATGGCACCGGCACGGCCGCGCGCGTCGTTCCTGGCCAGATGCAGGCTGACGCGACCGTTATGCGAAAGGGTAAAAGTCACCGCAGGGTGCGCCAGCGCGATGCGTTTGAGGGCGTCGGCGCAGTGCGCGAACTCGGTGGCTTCGGATTTGAGGAACTTCCGTCGTGCCGGCGTGTTGTAGTAGAGGTCGCGCATCTCGACGACGGTGCCGGTCGAAAGTGCGGCGGGTTCCGGTGTCGCGGCAGGTTCGGCATGCAGCCGCCAGGCATGGCTAGATCCGGCCTGCCGGCTGGTCAGTGTGAGTCGCGCGACGGAGGCTACTGAGGCCAGTGCCTCACCGCGGAAGCCGAGCGTGGCGACGCGTTCGAGATCGTCAAGCGAGGCGATTTTTGACGTGGCATGCCGGGTCAGTGCCAGCGCCAGTTCATCCCTGGCGATGCCGCTGCCGTCATCGCTGACGCGAATCAGCTTGACGCCGCCTTCCTCGAGCTGGATCTGAATGACCGCGCTACCTGCATCCAGCGCGTTCTCAAGCAGTTCCTTGAGCACCGAGGCCGGGCGTTCGACGACTTCGCCCGCCGCAATCTGGCTGATCAGCAGGTCGGGCAGGAGGTGGATCGCCGACGGATGGGTTCGCGTTTCAAGCATGGGCAGATTATACCGGTCAAGCTTCCGGTAGAATCGCGCCTTTGCCCGGATCGTTCGCCAACATGGAATACCTCGCCGCCTTCATCGACATCGTCCTGCATCTGGACAAGCACCTCGCCGTGCTGGTGCAGCAGTACGGGATCTGGATCTACGCCATTCTCTTTGCCATCATCTTCAGCGAGACGGGTTTTGTCGTGACGCCCTTCCTGCCCGGCGATTCGCTGCTCTTCGTCGCCGGTGCGCTGGCCGCCTTGGGCGGAATGGATATCGGTGTGCTGAACGCCGTGCTGATTGCGGCGGCGACGCTGGGCAACATGCTCAATTACCAGATCGGCCGGATTCTCGGGCCTAAGGTCTTCCACTGGGAGAGCTCGCGCTTCTTCAACAAGGCGGCGCTGGAGAAGACGCACGCTTTTTACGAAAAGCACGGCGGCAAGACGCTGGTGATTTCGCGCTTCCTGCCGCTGTTCCGCACCTTTGCGCCCTTCGTCGCCGGCATCGGCGCGATGACCTGGTCGCGCTTTACTTTTTTCAATCTGATCGGCGCGGTCGGCTGGGTCGGTTCGCTGACGCTGGCCGGCTACTTCTTCGGCAACCTGGCGTGGGTGCAGCAGAACCTGACGGCAGTGATTCTGGGCATCATCGTGCTGTCGCTGATTCCGCTGCTGATCGGCTGGCTGCAGCAGCGAAAAGCCTGATTCAGCGCGTCCGGCGCTTTCTGTCCATCAACTGTATGATCAGCGGCGTGAAGATGAGCTGCATGGCCAGCCCCATCTTGCCGCCCGGATCGTCGAAGCTGATGACCATGAAGCTCTCGTCAAGGGTCGGAATGTCATTGGCGATCAGCGGATTCGAGGTCATGGACATAGCGGCGGCGGTCATCCGCTGACCCGGCGTGCGCATCTCTCGCTCAAGGACCTGGCTGCTGAAACGATGATCGTCCGCGAGTCAGGCTCGGGCACGCGCCGGGCGATGGAGGCCTTCTTCCGCGAACACGCGATCGAACCCTGCATCGACATGGAGATGGGCAGCAACGAAGCGATCAAGCAGGCGGTAGTCGCCGGGCTGGGCATCAGCTTCATCGCGCAGCATACTCTGGGACTCGAACTGAGCAGCGGACGTCTGGTCGTCCTCAAGGTCGAAGGCACGCCGGTGATGCGCCGCTGGTTTCTGGTGCGGCACAATGGCAAGCGCCTGAACCCGGCGCTGGGCGCCTTCTGGGACTTCGTTATCAGCTTCGCTCCGGAGTGCCTGAAGAAGCTGGCCTGAGCAGATTAAGGGACAGGGTTGTGCTAAGGACGCACTGAATTATTCGCTTCCGTCGTTCCCGCGAAGGCGGGAACCCAGTTACATCAACATTCTGGATCCCCGCCTGCGCGGGGATGACGAATACTTCAGCATTTTCCTAAAGAATTCGCCCAACGAGGGAAATCTTTTCATCGAGCCAGACATCCTCTTGGCTAGCCCGGTTCACAGCGCTGCCTGAATAAGGGCCAGATAGTCATTGCTGTCGGATATCGTATTGTGACCCGTAGCGGGTATGACCTTCATCGTCGCTACTCCTTTGCTGAACCGCGCGAAGAGCTTTTCAGTACTGGCCCGAGGAATTACTTCATCATTTTCCGCGGCGACAATTGTCGTTGGCATGGTGATTCCAGATGCGTACTTCCCCGAATCATATTTGTCGCGCAGCAGCAACCTGACCGGGACATAGGGAAACTGACCGGCGGCGATCTCCTGCAGGCTGTCGTAAGGCGTGATGAGGACAAGGCGTGACGCCGGTCGTAGGCTGCACAAGCGCACGGCGACACCCGTGCCCAGGCTGCGACCGATAACGGCGATTTCTGGATGTTCGGCGTGAACCTTGTCGAACAAGTGGAGGGCGTCTTGTTGAATGGCTGCCTCTGACGGCGTGCCCGAACTGCCTCCATAACCCCTGTAGTGAAGAAGATAGAGGGCGTGATCAGGGAACGACTTCTCGAACAATGGCAGATTGAGCGAAACGTCTTCAGCGTTTCCGCCGAAATAGATAATAGCCTTCGCTCCAGCATGAGGCCTGACGGTGACAAGAAGTTCTGCGCTATCAACAGGGAAAATCATTGTCGATTGCGGCGCATTGATCTCCCGAGGCTGTGGGTAGTAGATCAATGTGTCTTGAAATACGAACAGAGCCATGCAGATTGCAGCATAGGCGAAAGCAACGATGGTCATAGACTTCATGAAGATATTATGCATGGGGCAAACGTTTTAATTCAACGGCCTGCGCGTTATTGGCGCGGGTCAGGTGGAATGATGTTTTTTCCATCAATGAGCCCGCAAGCTGAAATCAGCTTCCTTGAATTGCGCGCCGCATCACAATTCCATCCTCGTGTGCTGTGCCATAGGGCTTGAAGAAGTGCTTGAACCGTACAAGCTCCTTGAACCCGGCGGCCTCATAGATGCCTCGTGCATGCCCCCACGTTTCATTGACCAGTAACAGCGCACAAGTCAGCTGTGGAAATGTTGCAGCGACACGGTCTATGCAGCCAGGCAAAAGCTGCGAACCCAGGCCTTTTCCGCGAAAGACGGGACTGATTGTCATCGAGGAAATGTACAGCACGGTTCCAAGTTCAGGGTCATGACGCTTGAGGATGTCGTGACCAAGCGTGAAGTGCTCGACAGCGGGAATGGACGATTCTTTCCATATTTCGGAGAAAAAGCAGCCGACACATTCCGAGCCTGAGTACGCCATAAGCGATCCCTGGCGGAATGCCCTGATTCGCAACTCATAGACTTCGCGACGTTCCTGGTTTTCTGGGTCAAAGCCTTTGACTTCCATGTCCATGATCTGATCAAGATCGCGCACAGTCGCTTCGGCAAGAACTAGTGTTGATTTCATGTGACCAGGACGAGGGGTAGGAGGACTTGGCTGCGAATTCAGCGGGCAGCAAGTAGTACAGCTTTCCTGTCGGATCGCTGGAATGGTTCGCTATGTTTCTTTTACTGCAAGGGCTTGAACCACCGCGCCAAGACCGGTGTGGTAAATGCCCTCTACGACATCCCGCTCAAGTTCGACCAGATGTTTGAAGGTCAAGCCATCCAACTCAAGACTCAACGATTCCTTGGTGGTCATCAAGTCTTCCGATCTTCCTCCACCGGTACCGTGCTTCAACTGATCCGGGGTATAAGCCTCGACCAGGAAGACTCCGTTTTTCTTTAGTCCTGCGACCACCTTTTTATGCAATTGCTTTCGTAGAGCAGAAGGCAAGGGGCAGAAAATGGATACGATTCCGTCCCACCTGTTTTCACCCAAGTCAAAATCAGCCAGGTCGGCATGAATCAACTCAATGGAAACCCCATTCTCCTGCGCCAATTTTTTGGCCTTGTCCAGACCGACTTGAGAGGTATCTACGGCGGTTACAGCGTAGCCTTGCTTCGCAAGGAATACGGCATTTCGTCCTTCCCCTTCGGCCAGACTGAGAATTTTTCCCTTTGGAATAAGCGTGTAATTATCTTCCAGAAATTTGTTTGGAGTTTTTCCGTACGCATACTCTTGTGCACTATATCTTTCATCCCACATGGGTTTTCTCCTGTACTGCCATCACCAATTCAAGCCAACAAAACATGACGAAAGAACTGGCCGGCGCTGCGTGGCTGTTCAAGCAGCTTCGGTGGAATGACAGGTTGGGCGTCTGATGCTTTCTGCACGTAAAGGTTCCAGCCCGCACGGGCCAGATCAATGTGACGGCTTGCCGTTTGTCATCCACAGCGCAGGGGACTAATGAATTCTCTCATACAAAACCATTGACAGGACCAATACGGCTAATCCTCCGATCACGAAAATGCGCATGATCAGGGGTTCCCTCTTGCTGATGGATTCCCCGGGCCTGAGAAAGCGCCAAACCAGGCCAATCAATGTAGCCAGGCCTGCAAGCCCGCCGAGAACAGCTAAAATATTTTCCAGCATTGTCTTCATGATCGACTCCATGGTGTCTTTGTAAGATGGTGATATGGAGATGTCTGGCTCAGCCTGGCGTAACCGTTCATCCCAATTTGTCCGTAAGGAATACGAGGACTGCGCCCAGGTTCTCGATGGGGAAAGAACCGATAATCACTTTTCCATTCATTCGTGTCGTTCGCCTTCATCGCGTATGTCATAGCCCAGGAAGCGGGAAAGTTCCTCCGAGAACGCATTGCGTTGCGCTTCATTTCGCGCAATGCAAAAAACAAAGCCCTTTAGTCCTTCGACCTCGGCGTAATGGAAGTAGCACCCGCCGCTTTCGCTTCCGGAACTCCATTGCTTGTAAGTTAATACGGTGCCGTGTCGGGGAAGCGGAAGATGCCTTTCCCCCTGCATGTTGAGCAATTGCCACGACTTGGTCGCTGTTCCCGTGGCAGGTACGAAGGCCTTTGCTTGCCTGGCGAATCCGAATAGCAAGCTCAGTACGACAAGGACTGGGCAGAAAATCAGTGCCGCGAGCAAGGAGAGTCCCTGGTAATTCCATGCGGAGTGAAGCAAGACAAGGCAAGGGACACCGAACAAGAGGCACAGGAAAATCCTGGCGGGACCGAGGCGTGCACGCACAACGAACTGCGCGAGGTCAATCCTGTCGACACGACTCTGACTCAGATCCAGTGCCGAGTCGTAAAGCAGGCGTTCAAGCGCAGTCATCATCCGGGTGTATCCCGATTGTGTCGGTCGTCTTCTCACAATGGCAACAGGAAGTCATTTGTCCTGACCATTCCCTCCTCGACAACCTCAGCATATACGCCCATATGCTTGTGTCCGAATTCCTCCTGCAGTATGCGGGGAATATCCAGGTCACGCTGGGCAGTTGCCGGATTCACGGCTGTGGCCGGACAGCGTGTAGTTGGCGAGACAACACGCAAGCGCGCCGTGCCCAGCCTAAGTTCCATGCCGACCCACCCCAGTTCGCTCCAGGCTGGCGTGCCTTCAAAGTAAACGTTCGCACGAAAGCGATTGGGATCAACCGCAACTCGTGCAACCCGTTCCACATCCCTGACGCTGGCAAGGTTGACTAGCGATATGTATTTGTACGTCGTCGAATTGGGCTTTTGCTTCGCATCGGAAAACGTGTGCCCTGGTGCTTCCACCAGTCTGGGTGGGCCGCCCGGGCAATCCATCAGGAATTTTGCAAAGAATGCATCGAAAGATTTTCGGCCTTGCATATCCGTGATGCAAGCGTTAAAAAGCAACTGGCCAGACCGCTCTATGGCAAGAAAGCCGCTATGTTCATCAAAGCGAGTTCGAAGCTGGGCCAGTTTCTCATCTCGCATCAGCATGAAGAAGTGGATCTTCGGCAGCCATTCCGGTTTCACCAAATCAATGTTTGTAGTGGCATGCGCGATTGCGAATCGCCGGTCGTGCGGAATACTCTGACCGGCAGTCAGCGCAACTTGAGCCAACAACTCTGCGCTAAGCCCCTTGATCGGGTAGCGGAAAATCGAACAAACGGTCATTGACATGAGTGTGTCTTCATCAGTGGCATGGTTTCATGTTCGGCGAAGAAGCAAAGCGCATACACTTAGCCAAAGAAGCAACCATATTCGTCAGTTTTAACAGTAGCCAAGAAATCGTCAACAGATAAGGCTGTAGAAGCTGGCTCGTAGTTTTTCCATTTGCCACTGGCCCGCAACCAATAAACTTTCCAGACTCCCTGCGTTTTGACGAATGTTGCTTTGGCGAAGGCCTGCCTCCGAATAATTGATTTGTTGTCCCATTGGGGCCGAATTTCAACCAACTCTATGCTTTGGCCGGAAATCTCGAAGTCAAAATCAAGATTTGAACGAATGTGGGGAGCAGGGCGGATTTTATCGATAAACGCGTTGAGCGTATTTTCGATTTTCTTTCGTTCGAGATCGTGAAAAGCCATGATGAATTTTCCGTCTAAGGTAGAGCTACCCAGCGTTGCGCAGTCTTATTGCGCGGAGCCCAACAACCGCAGGCAGCGAGGAAAGGCGCCAAGTCAGGCTGGGCGGCAGAAATGGAAGAAGACATACGGAGCAACGGTGAACCAGAGCAGAGTTAGCACGCATTTTGGCCAGACCCCGCCACAATTGTAATTCCTTCCTCTGCCGCCCACTTACGCAGAGCAAGCTCGGTTGCCTTGGTTTGATAGTCGTACCAAGCTTGCAGGTAGTCCTTTCGCTCAAGCAAAGCCTTGAATCGTCGGTAGGCTCCACGCTGGCGAAAGATATTTTCGATTGTTTGATATGAGTCTGCAAGCTGATCTTCAGCGAAAGTGAGGGCTAGATTCTTCCCAAGATTCAGGTCGTACTTATTCGGTACCGCCACATAAATGCTTGCGTCTTCGATGTCTTCGGGAAGGTCTTCGTCGAGTTCAATCGTACTTGATGACCAATGCACATCTCCAGTGATGCGAGATACAAAGGCTTCACTATCACTAGGCGACGAACTGACCCACTCATAGGCAGCCAACAGATCATCAAATTTCACTGGAGCATTCTGTGTCATGGTTTGTGGGCTAACGTAGAGTCAACCGACCGCGAGCCAGCGAGCGGTCAGATTTGGGCGCCATGTTATGCCGCAGATGGGCTAGTCGCGAAATCAAATGCCTCCCTGCACTGCAGTTCGGTAGGGTTAAGGATAGGAATGCCGCAGTCCTTTTGCCGTATGGCCAGAGGCAGTTCCGTGCAGGCCAGGACAACGGCATCGACCGTGCCCGCATATTTCTCAATCAATGTGGCCAGGACACCGCGAAATTCCTCGATCATGATGCCTCTCGCCAACTGAGATTGAATCTGCTGAATCCTGACACGGTCCTCGTCTAGCGGCGTCTCGACCCGAAGTCCAAATTGCTCAAGTCCTCGATGGTAGAAGCCGTCCTCCATTGTGAATTGTGTCCCCAGCAAGAGTAGCCGCCGCATATTCATGGATTGGGCGGCTTTGCCTGTGGCCTTCACGATGTGGAATACGGGAATTGGAAGTGCGAGACGTGCCTCGATTGCATCGAATGCTTTGTGAAGTGTGTTGTTGCAGAGCACAAGGCAATCCGGGCGTAGCCCGACAAACGCATTTATCTCTTGTTCCAATAGCGCGGGGATTTCGCCCCACCGGTCGTAATACCGGCTCTTGATGTCGTGATAGTCAATACTGCGCAATAGAAGGCTGGCAGAGTGGAACCCGCCCAGCCTCTCTTGAGCCAGCTCATTGAGGATTCGGTAGTACTCCATTGTTGAGGGCCAGCTTGTGCCGCCGAGCAGTCCGATGGTTTTCAACAGTGTCCCTCTCCGTCAATGGGTCTTGCGACATAACCTTGGGCTAAATGCCGCCGTGCGTTTTCATCGCGCAGCGTCCAGCGACTGAAGTGAGCGAAGCAAAGCGCCGGGTTAGGCCACATGAGTTGCGACGGTTTTGAGAGTAAGCAGTATGCCGACAACTAAGCATATGACGACAATGACCAGATACATCCAGAATGTTACCCAGTACATAATGGGCTCACTACTCCGTCGGTATATTCGCACTTGGATGCCCCATCCGCGAGCCTTGATCTCCTGAGTGGAGTATCCCTTGAATAATAGCCAGATGAACACGACATCTAAAGCAAAAAAGAATGTTGCGATCATTGCATTCCCCAAATGATACCTGTTTCTGCCCAACGTTTGACATAACCGGCTAACCCGGTTTGACGCCCCAGTCCGTGTTGAATAGCGGGTTGGGTGTCATTGGTCAAGTGCCTCTTCCGCGGCTGCCTTCGCGTGAATAGCCGTAGTGTCAAACAACGGAACCCTGGAGTCTTGTTGGCTGACAAGCAGTGATATTTCCGTACACCCAAGAATAATAGCTTCTGCTCCTTGTGATGCCAGACTCTCCATAATTCGTTTATACGCGCTACGAGATTCAGGCAAGACAACACCGAGGCACAATTCTTCGTAAATGATGCGATGGATAGTGTTGCGGTCATCATCGTTCGGAACGATCACATAAAGTCCGTGTCGTTCGCTCAATCGGTCACGATAAAAAGCTTGTTCCATAGTAAATCGCGTGCCGAGCAGTCCTACGGATTTGTATCCGGCCTGCTTTATTCCCGCAGCGGTAGGATCAGCAATATGAAGCAGAGGAATAGAAACGGCAGCCTCAATTTCAGGTGCTACTTTGTGCATGGTGTTCGTGCATAAGACCAGGAAATCCGAACCTGCTTTTTCGAGCGATCTTGCAGCTTCGGCCAGCATGGCCCCAGCAGCGTCCCAGTCTCCAAAATGCTGCAATCGTTCGATGTCATGGAAATCGACGCTGTATAGAACGATCTTTGCCGAGTGAAAACCACCCAGGCGATCCTTGATCGATTCGTTGATCTGCCTGTAGTACGGAATTGTCGACTCCCAACTCATCCCGCCAATCAAACCGATTGTTTTCAAGAAATTCTCCTGTAGAGAATGGTGACGTCCAACGTAGAACTAACCGGCGCTGCGCGGCTTTATCGCGCCAGTCCGTGTTGATCGATGGCTCTGCACCACAAGGGTAACGATCAAGCCAATCCCGGGCAAGACGCCGGGCGAGACTTCGCAGGGCGGTCGTGACCGCTGGCCATCATGGATCAATCGTCAGTCCGGAAGTTGCAAGGTCGAGCACCAGAAACTGGGCGTAACGTCCTTCAGCCCGCTTGCCGTCGTCGCTGACGATGACCAGGCATTGCCGGCCTTCGAGAACGGCTGGGCAGACTCCCTCCGCATGTTCGATACCCGGCAAACCCGGGAGGCGGACGCGCCGCGCCGGTGCCCCTGTTTCGCTGCTCCAGAACCAGAGCTGGAACGCCGCCTCTTCGGGCCCCACCGGACCAGCGATGACCAGATAGCCGTCCAGGCTCGGAACGTAGGACAGGCCGCGAATCCCGTGGCCGCCAAGATCGAGCGATTCAAGGCGTGCCGCGAAACGCGGCGTTTCGTCCGCATCGAAGATTTCCGATGTATTTTCAACGCAGGCGACAACCGCCCGCTGATCGAGCAAGGGGCCGCGAAATCCCACCCATAGACGGCGGCCGTCGGTGCTGGTTTCCAGTGCTTCGACATTCAGCCCGCCGCCGGTTTTGACGTCGCGTATTCCGGCCGCTGCGGCCAGTGCCGGATGCGCTGCCAGGAGCGCAGGTTTCAGGCTCCTGACCGCGCTGGTATCAACGACACGATCGCCTTTGATGCGAAAGCGGACCAGCTTTTCCCGTGATTTTTTCGAATCACCTTCGCCATCGAGCGACTGCGAGGTGATGGCGTAAATCCACCCCGAGGGATCGAGCGTCAGTCCTTCGAGATCGTCGAGTTTCCAGAAACCATCATCGAATTCAAACAGGCCGGGCGTCAGGGGCGTGCTGTCCACCTTCCCGTTGCGATCAAGTGACACCAGGCTGAACGGATGCTCCTTTTCGTCTTCGACGATCAGAAAGCGGCCATCCGCAAGTTGCACGATGGCCGAGGGCTCGTAGTGGCCGGTCAGGGGTTTGAAACGAGGGCTGGCATCCGGGGTCATGGCGGTTCCGGTTTCATGCAGAAATACGATTGTAGTTCGCCGCGCCCATAAGGCCAAAGGTGTCAGAGACATTTCCTTTTTCGACCCCAATGGCACACGGTGCCCAGCAACAGCAGGGAGCGAGGTTGGGCGCCATGTCAGGACGGGCGGCAGAAATGAAAGAAGACATACGGAGCAACAGCGACCCAGAGCAGGATCACGACCCAGACTCGCCCCTCGAAGAGGTTGTAATTAGCAAGCAATTCAGACCACGAATGGCCGCCAACAAAGTGGAAGAAAAGGAATTCAAAGGCCACGGTAAGTGCGGCCCACGCCAGCCCGATGGCAAGGGCGCGATCCGAGGATGTGGGCGGATAGATGCGGATAAAGCCCCAGATCACTGTGCCGAGCGCCAGAACACTTATTAACGTAGACAATTGATGTGCGGCAAGCTCGCTCATGTGCTTGCCATAGGTGAGATCGCGGGCGGCACCGTTTGCTATTGAAACGAGCAGCATGACGAACCAAGCGGCGAGGTATTTCCAAGCGCCTGAAATGTCCAGTGAGGATGATATGTGCATGGTCAACGTTCGTATTAACCGGCTGGCGCGGCTTTATCGTGCAGCGTCCAGCGATCGAAGGGAGCGCGGTTAAACGCAGAATTAGGCATTTTTAACAAGCTCAATTAGTTTTTTCCCTTCCAGAAAACTGCCTTGATCTTTTCCCATGCCTCTTTACCCAAGAGTGCGATTCCGAGAAAAAATGTTGCTTCACCTACAACAATGAACCCAGCTGTAAGTGTCGCTGCCTCTCCGACTGAAATCTCAAAGAGAGGTAAAGAAAAAATCGCAACCCACGCAATACATGAGAGAGCCAATAGGATGTAACCAGCTACCTTTTTCAATAGCATCTGCCTAACGTAGGGCTAACCGGCGCTGCGCGGTTTTATCGCGCAGCGGCCTGCGACCGAAGGGAACGAGGTTGAGCGCCATGTTAGAGGCATTCCGACCACCCAAGAAAACAGCCAGCCACCGAAGGGAAAGCCAGCAAGGCGATGCCGAGGACGAGCATTGCAATACCGGCCAAGAGCCCCAAAGTGCCACTGAGAAAGAACGATGGCGGTTGACCTTTGATCCCGACAGGAACGCTGCGCCGAATAACCCAAAGCGCCCCGCAAGCAAGGCACAAAAGGCCAGCTACGCGGACGGCGGCAACAACGCCAAACAACTGGTGCGCGACGATGAATGCGACAAGGCCGAGGACGCCAATGACTTGTTCAAAACGGTCACGCGACATTGGGTGTACCTCTAACGTAAAACTAAATGGCGCTGCGCGGTTTTATCGCGCAGCGTCCAGCGACTGAAAGGAGCGAGGTTGAGCGCCGGGTCAGGCATCACCGTGTGGTCCAAAGATGGAAGATGGCCAGGGAAAGCGCAACGATGCATACCAACCCTCCAATGGCAATGCGAACAAGACGTAGGCGTGCCACCTCCATACGCTGGATCAGAAGAGCGTTCTGATCTGCAAGGTCTTTGATGACTCCGGCGGATGCCTGCATCTGCTCTCTAAGTTCCTGTATACATCCTTCGAGCGCCGAAAGTCGACCCTGTAGCTGCTCTGCTTCAGTGGGCTGAGCTGATGTCGACGAACTCGAAGTTTCAGAAACTGGCTTGGGTTTGCGAAATTTCTTTGCGGCCTCCCATAGACGACTCGCGCCATCGGCAATCTTGGGTGCGGCATCAACGACCTGACCCCATGGGATGTTCGAAAGAACGGTGATGACTGCTCCAGCTGCCATGATTCCCTCCTGAGTTGCGTAGATGGTCTTGATGCATAACGCCAAATTCAGCGGTGAGCGAAGCGAGTCCGCTGCAATGCTGGGTTAGCCCTCAGCCTATTTTGGTTGCGGGATGGCAGTGGCCTGAAAAGTTGCTACCTGTAACCCGCTTGGCGTGTTTACAACCAATAGAACGAACCTATTTACACCCTCGATAACTCTGTCACGGGTTGTTGCCTTCAGGACGAATTTTCCGGAAATCACTGCCGAGTCACCGAATACACGAACGTTCGAATCCTCGATCTTGATCGGATCGTACCTTCTTGCCCCGGTTTGGAGTGCCTCGATGAACTTGGCTTTGGACTCAACCAGCGCCGTTGCATGCACATGAACGTAGTCGGCGTGCAGCAAGCCGTTAAGTCCTGCGATATCAGCTTGGCCTACTACCGTGGCCCATCGTTCTGCCATGTTCAGCGCCGCTGAGTTGTCCAAAGTCCCGGCTCTGGCGTTCTCGGCTTGTGCTCCTGTAACTGCAGAAAACATGAAGAAAGCCGCAGTGATCATTCGACCGAGTAGCAATCCAAATTTCATCAGAATCTCCTTGTA
>CAIVZW010000028.1 GCA_903910495.1 uncultured beta proteobacterium | reverse complement strand
TCGGCAACCAGCGGAGTGCAGTTTGCCTTGGTATAGCCCGTCTTCTACAGCACGATTTTGTATCTATCGTCTCTGCAAGAAGTTACGACGACGCGAATGTGGCTTGGCACCATGCGCGTGGCAGCATCAGGGGGGTGATGCCTATCCTTCGATTTTCTGTACGCTCGGTGGAATCGCGACGCCAGCGGCGCGAAAAACGGCGGCGGTCGTGCTCGCCAGGTCGCTGCGCAGCAAGAATCGCTTCCCTTGGTTCTCCACTTCCGTGTACTGCAAGGCTTCCAAGTCGCGGAGCAACTCCGCCCATTCCAGCTTGTCTCCCTGCCTCTCCAATCGATCTTGCAGTTCCTTCCGCAATAGCAGCGTCAGGAAACTACAGAACACGTGACCGCGGATGGTCTCATCACACTTATGGAAGATCGGCCGTGTCTGCAGCAGCGTCTTTGCCGTGCGGAACATCTCCTCCACCATCCAGAGTTGTTTGTACTGCAATGCCGTCTGTTCTGCCGTCAGTTCGTCGAGGTCGGTCTGTAACACCCACTTCCCGTCAAACCGTTCCTCCCACTTCACCTTTTCTTCGTCAATGGTGAACTGCGGCCCCTGGGCGTGAAGATACTTGCGGTACCCCTTGTTGCCCACCAGCGACTTGTCGCCCTGCTTCAGTTGTTTTCGCAGCGCCTCGACGATGGCTTCCCGATCGGCGCGATCTTTCTTCGCCTGCTCCTCATTCAGACATATCACGTAACGCCGATCATCTACTTGAACTTCCTTCACCTTCAGTGGCGACGGGTCGGTGCTCTTTTCCCGCGGTCCGCGGACCTCCCGATAGCGTCCACCGCGTGAAAGCACGTCCTCGTAAATCTCCTTGACGTTCCGCAGCCGGGCTCCTAGGATAAAATGCACTCGCCGGTTATCCGCTTGCAACTGGGCAATCGTGTCTTGACTGATCATGCCCCGGTCAGCCACGATGCAGATCGAGCGGATGCGGAAACGTTGTTGCAGCCGGTCTACCACGGGAATCAGCGTCTTCACGTCGGTAACATTGCCCGGCCACAACTCACAGCACAGCGGCCGCCCTTGACTGTCCAGGATCGCGCCAACGACCATCTGCTTGCAGTCAGGACGATGATCCTTGCTGTGCCCATATTGCCCCAGTTCCGCTCCGCCTTCGCCCTCGAAATAAATGGACGTGGTATCGAAGAACACCAGGTCCAGATGACCGAACAGATCGCGGCGGCGGTCGAAGAGGGCCTCCTCGAAGGCGTCTTTGGTGCAGCGGGCAGCAAAGGGCGTGGCCCCTTTCTGCTGGTCCGCCGGCAACGGTTCTCCCAGCCACGCCATCGCGCGGTAGACCTGGTGCAGATCCACCGCTTGGATTCCGGGAATCGCGTAATCCTTCTTCCAGACCAACACACACGAGCGATCGCTGCCGGAGTCGAATAAGCGATGCAATACCGTCATAAACAGGATACGTTCCAGGGCCAGCCCAAAGCGTCGGCCAGCCAGCAACCGCTCGATGACTTGTGGAATGTGCAATTCCTCCCAGAGCCGTCCAAAGACCAGGGCAGGACCGATACGGGCGTTGCGGATCGAAGGAGCCTCGCCTCGACGATGTGCCGCCAACACCAGCACGGATTCGGCGAACTTGGCGCCCGACTGCAGCAGGCCATCGAGTTGTCCGCTTTCCTGTAACTGATCGAGTCGTCCTACGGTGGCGACGACACGTTGCTTACTACGGCCTTTTTCCCAGCGATTCTCCACGATCTGAAGATAAACGTGATCTCCGGAACGTTTTTGTCGGAAGAACATGGCGGCCTCCGTGCTCGGTTTTTCATTGCCACCATGATAATAGCATAATCATCCTTGTTATGTCAATAACCAACTATTATATGTGGCACCATGTTTTCAGCTAAAAGTCGTTCTGACGTCCATGGAATAAGGAGTTACGTCAAGAAAAATCGTGCTGCTGTAGAAGACGGGTTTGAGAACAGAGGCGATGTTGGGCATGGGAGGCTCCTTTGTGGGATTGTGGATAAGCTACCCATTCTACCGAAATGCAGTATAGCCGCAAAGTCCCCACAAATACTAAGTAGGGGCGATTGTCGTGATATGGTTGGGCATCACTTGCGCTGCTGCTCCGCTTATGACCGGTTTCACCTCGGCCAT
>CAIVZW010000027.1 GCA_903910495.1 uncultured beta proteobacterium | reverse complement strand
TGACCCAGTTCGGCCAGGCTCTCCAGCCGGACGCGCTCTTCGGCGATGGCTTCGCTTACTGTGCGTTGCTCGCTCGCCAGCGGATGCCGGCGGCGAGTTTCGGAATAGCGCCTGAGCAAGGTTTCGGTTTTAGTATCAAGGAACAGAAACTGCAGTTCAAGTTCATTGGCGCGCAGTACGGCGAGTTGTTGCGGAAGCATGGCAATGCTCTCGCCGCCGCGTATATCGATGGCGACCGCCACTTTGTCGTAGCCCTGCTGAGCGAGCTGGTCGACAAGATGCTGCAACAATTGCGAGGGCAGGTTGTCAACACAATAATAGGACGCGTCCTCGAGCATGTTGAGCGCGATCGACTTGCCAGAACCGGAGAGGCCACTGATGATGACGATATGCATGGACGTGAGCATAACGGAACGTTGCGTACACGAGCAAGCCGGGCTGGAATAAACTAACACTTTGTATTTGAAATCGAAGCCATGACTTCACTGGATATTTCCTTCCTTGCCAACCTGATCGCCATCCGTCGCGACATTCACGCGTACCCGGAGCTGGCTTTCAACGAAGCGCGTACCGCCGGGATCGTGGCGCGCGAGCTGGTCTCCTACGGCCTTGAAGTTCATTGCGGGCTGGCAAAAACCGGCGTCGTCGGCGTTTTGCGCAAAGGCAGCGGGATGCGCGCTATCGGTTTGCGTGCCGACATGGATGCTTTGCCCCTGCACGAGAAAAACGATTTTCCGCATCGCTCAAGAAACGAAGGCCAGATGCATGCCTGCGGCCATGATGGGCACACCGCCATGCTGCTCGGCGCAGCGCGCTACATGGCGGAAAACAGGGACCGCCTTGATTTTGACGGCACCGTTTACTTCATCTTCCAGCCGGCCGAGGAATCGGAAGGCGGGGCGGCGGTGATGATCGAGGACGGACTGTTCGAACAGTTCCCGATGAGTGCCGTCTTCGGCCTGCATAACTGGCCGGGTATTCCGGTCGGCGAGATGGCCATCATGCCCGGGGCGGTGATGGCCGGCACCTGTACTTTTGAAATTGCCGTTTGCGGCCGTGGTTGTCATGCCGCAATGCCCCACCAGGGCGTCGATACGCTGGTTGTGGCCAGTCAGCTGGTGATTGCCCTGCAGACCGTTGTGGCGCGCAATCTGCACCCCTGCGAATCGGCCGTGGTCAGCGTTACGCAGATCCATGGCGGCGAAGCACTGAATATCATTCCTGACGATGCCGTATTGCGCGGGACGATACGCAGTTTCAAGCCGGAAGTTCAGGAGATGGTCGAGCGTTCAATAGAGCAGCTCTGTGCAGGCATTGCCAGCGCCTTCGGAGCCCGGATCAAGGCCAGCTTTGATCACCGCTATCCGCCGATGGTTAACAGCGCCGCAGAAACGGAGATCTGTCGTCAGGCGGCTAAAGTGCTGTTCGGGGCGGACAGGGTTCGCCAGAACGAGTTGCCCTCAATGGGCGCCGAAGATTTCGCCTACATGCTGCGGGAAAAGCCGGGCTGTTACGTGTGGCTGGGCAATGGCCCCGGCACCGGTGGTTGTACCCTGCATAACCCGCACTACGATTTCAACGACGACCTTCTTCCGTTGGGCATCAACTACTGGGTCAAACTGGTGGAAACCGTGCTCCAGAAAGGCGTATTCAGAGTGCCGGCGTGACTTGATCCGTGCTTGCCGGGCTTGTTTCTGCGGTAACAGTTTCCTGAATGGTGCCGGGTATGGGCGATGACGGCCGGTCGCAGCCCAGGCAGCTATCGGACTCCGGATCAAAAATGCAGACGCCGGCACACGGGTAATCAAAGACCGCTTCAGTCATGGTTTCAATTGCTCGCGCCGTTGCCTTGCGGCGGTAAGAATGTTCAGCCGCTCGTCGTTTGCAATCCGGCTCCACAAGGCGATCTCGTCAAGAGTACGAAAACAGCCCAGACAGAGCTTGTTTCCAGAGTCCAGCGCGCACACCTTGATACACGGCGACAGGGCCATATCCTGTTGTATTGCTTGAGTCATAAGCTAGTTCTAATGCTTGGGGAGGTATGGATCAGACACGCATTATCCGATCCAGTTCGGTTTGCGCTTCTCGAGAAACGCGGCCAGCCCCTCTTTTCCCTCGGGGCTGGAGCGCACGCGAGTAATGCGCTGCGTGGTTTCTTCGACCGTGGACTCGTCAATCGGTTGTCCGGCAATCATGCGGATCAGGGCCTTGCTTTCGGCCTGGGCGTCTGGACCGTTCTTGAGCAGGCTGTCGATAATCTCGCCGATGGCCTCGTCAAGCTGATCTTCGCTCGGAACGATCTCGTGCAGGAGACCGATACGGTAGGCCTCTGCCGCTGAAAAACGCTCTGCCGAGAGCATGTAGCGACGGCAATAGCGCTCACCGATGGCGGCCAGAAGGTAAGGACTGATCACCGCGGGCAGAATGCCAAGCTTGACTTCCGTAAGCGCAAACAAGGCATCATACGTGGCCACGGCAATATCGCAGGCGGCGATCAGGCCAACCCCGCCGCCATAGGCGGGGCCTTGTACGCGGGCGATGGTCGGCTTGCCAAGCTCATTCAGGGTGGTCAGCAAACGAGCAAAACTCCTCGCTTCGCGGAGATTTTCCTGCGAAGTAAAGCTGGCCACGCGCTTCATCCAGTTGAGATCGGCGCCGGCGCAGAAACTATTGCCCGCCGATGAAAGGACTACGACGCGAACCCGCGGATCGGCTTCAAGCTCAAGCAGCCCGGTAGTTATTTCGGAGATCAGCAATTCGTCAAAGGCGTTATGCCGTTCCGCCTTGTTCAAGGTGAGAATGCCGATGGATTCGTCAACTTCGGTAATTATCGATTGATACATAATCCCCCTCTTCCTGGTTGCTGGCTTGCCGCTACTCGTTAATTGCGTTGCTTCATCGGCTCAGGGTTGCTTCGCGCTGTGTGGTTGGTCATGAATACACCGAGAATAATGACAGCCCCGCCGCCAAGGACAGCGATACCGAGTCTCTCGCCAAGTAGTAGTGTACCAAGAAGGACGGCGGATACCGGAACCAGATTGATGAACGCCGCCGACTTGGTCGTGCCAATCCGGGAGATGGCTTCCGAATACCAGGTAAAGGCGACCGCCGTTCCGAGCAGACCGAGAAAAACGATACTCGAGGCACCGCGCCAGCTTATGGCGCCGAGGTCGAAGAGAGTCCCGTCAGCCAGTGCGGCAGCGGTCAGCATCAACCACCCCATGAGACAGCCGCCAAAGGCTATCGATAGCGGCGATAACTGTCGGGAAAAGTATCGACTGATCAAGGTGTAGCTGACCCAGGAAACAACACTCCCCATGAGCAGCCATTCCCCGATACCGATACCCCCGGTAAACAGCTGTGTCGGATGTCCTCGGGTGACTACCAGCAGGCAACCGGACAAAGCCAGTACGATACCGAGCGCTTTTGTTGGTGACATCGGAAAACGAAACAAAAGCCAGTCGGCGAGAGCGACCATGGCCGGAATGAGCGCGGTGACCAGTGCGCCACGACCGGCTTCGACGTGCCTCAGGCCGTAGAGAAAAAAGACATTGTAGAAAAATACGCCGCTCAGTCCCAGCGCCGCCAGCATCAACCATTGACGTCCGGACCATCGGGGCCGCCCCTCGCGCAGGGCCAGCATGATACCCAACACCAGTGCGGCGACAAAAAAACGCCAGCTGGCAACGGCCAATGGCGAAGCCTCCTGCACGGCCACGCGTCCGGCGATCCAGGTTCCACCCCAGAACAGCGCCGTGAGGATGAGTTTGGCGTAGATGACGGGGCTGACCTGTGGCATCGGATGGGTCGTTCATGTCGAAGCGTGAAAGGAGTGTGGAGTGTATAGATTCTCAGGTTTATTACAATCGGCCATCCCGGGGCGCCTGAAGTACAATCATGAAAAACATCGACAAAGAGGAAACTATGGCCGTTGAAGATGCCAAGCGAGCACATACTGACCGGATGATCGCCGAGGCCGTTCGTCAGCGTCAGACACGAGAACTGGGATATCGCGAGCAGGC
>CAIVZW010000026.1 GCA_903910495.1 uncultured beta proteobacterium | reverse complement strand
TCCATGCGCATTCTGCCGATGGGCTACTGGAAGGGATCCGGATTCTCCATCCTGCTCGATACGATGGCGGCCGTGCTATCCGAAGGTTTGGCGACCAACGAGATCGACCAGGTCAAGCAGGGCAGTTGTACCGGTTGTTCGCAGGTCATCATGGTGTTCGATCCGCGTCAACTCGGGGGCGAAGAGTTTACCGACAAGGTAGCCGATAGCGTCGTCGATTACGTGAATTCATCCACGCCTGCCGAAAACAACCGGGAAGTACTCTATCCGGGTGAATCGACAGCTCGCATCCGCAAGGAGCATCGGGCCAACGGCATTGTCGTTGATGAGGGTGTATGGGCTGAAGTTCTATCCCTGGCTGGCCGGGACGCCTGAATTAGACTATCCGTTCTCGCTTCCAACCGGGTTGACGTCAGTCAGCGTAGGTCCTTGTTTCGTCGAGAACTGACGAATCAGGCCGACTCAAAAACATCGGGGAAACGGGCAGCAATATTGGGTAGTGAAACGATGATTTCCCGCAGGTGGCTGCGGGTTGCAGCGGCCGCCGCAGCGGGGTCACCGGCTTCGATCCCGTCGACCATGCGCGTGTGCTGCTCAATAATCAGGGGAATGGGCGTGGCATCATCGAGGCTAAGGTAGCGGATACGGTCCATCTGCGCCTTGATGCCCTCAATCACGCGCCAGGCGTGGGCACGACCAACCGACAGGGCAATGGTGCGATGGAATTCTTCGTCAAGTGCCAGGAATTCGTCGTTATGTCCGTGCGCAACGGATTTCTGTTGTTCGATCAAATGACGTAATTCCTTGATCGCGGTCGGTGGTGCCGATGTAGCGGCTTCCTGAGCAACGGCCACTTCGATGGCTTCGCGCACAAACCGCGCATCCAGTACATCGGCAACCGAAATCTTGACCACGAAAGTCCCGCGTTGTGGCTGGATGATCACCAGGCGTTCTTCTGCCAGTTTAATAAAGGCTTCACGTACGGGCTGCCGGCTGGTCGAATACTGCCGTGCGATCTCAGCTTCGGACAAGGCCTTGCCCGGGTGAAGTTCACCACGAATGATGGATTCTCTCAAGTGGCGATAGAGCTGCGTACCGATAGAAACTGACTCAATCTGCCTGAAAATCCGAGAAGAAGCGATGTTTTTCGTCTTTGTTTCTTGCATATTGAAATTACCTTCCGTTCCAGATCATGTCTTTTCAGACTTATGTTACACCATACATGTATGGTAAAGTGATTTATGGTTCATGACGGGAGTTCGGGAGTTGACCACGATTGGATTTGTTTCTCCGCTTTCAATCACTGCCGTGTTCAAGGCTGTCCTGGCTTGGGGTTGTGCCAGTAACCGTCATCGGCGATGAGCGTATCTGCCTCTTTTGGACCCCAACTCTGGTGCGGATAAGGGAAAACCGGGGGATGCCTGTTCAGGACCGGCTCAACGACGGCCCAAGCCGCTTCGACCGCGTCCTGACGAATGAAAAGTGCACCGTTACCGGCCATGGCATCACCCAGAAGCCGCTCATAAGGCGTTTCCTCTCCCGGGCGCTCATCCGACAAGAAGAGTTCACGCTGGTCACCGACAAATTCCTTACCCGGACGCTTGACTCGAGTAGCGAGGGCGAGGGAGGAACTGGGAGAAAGGCGGAATCGTAGATAATTGGCGGGGCCGTCCGTGGGGGTCGAATCGGCAAACAGGCGCTGTGGTGGCGGCTTTAACTGAACGATGACCTCACAGGCCGTTTCGGCCAGATATTTTCCTGAGCGCAAGTACCAGGGCACGCCTTCCCAGCGCCATGAGTCGATGAAAAGCCGCAAGGCGCAAAAAGTCTCGACGTCGGAATTTTGATCTACGCCCGGTTCATTTCGATAATCGGAGTATTGACCGCGAACCATGTCCTCAGGTTTCAACGGGCGCATGGCATGGAATACATCGGCTGTCTTGCCGT
The DNA here is from genome assembly GCA_903910495.1 of uncultured beta proteobacterium. The sequence continues at coordinate 4,411 of CAIVZW010000026.1, read as the reverse complement.
GTACCGCACCATAGCCCCTGTAGGCAGGAGGCTCCATGGCCAGCAAGGCGACAATCTGGAACAGGTGGTTCTGGATTACATCGCGCAGACAACCGGCTGTTTCATAAAACGCACCGCGACTTTCGACGCCAAATTTCTCGGATAGGGTGATTTGCACGCTCGCCACGTAATTTCGGTTCCAGATAGGCTCAAGGAATGAATTGGCAAAGCGGAAGTAGAGAATATTCATGATCGCTTCCTTGCCCAGGTAGTGATCAATGCGGAAGATCGAGTCTTCCGGAAAAACAGACCGCGCGATGCGATTAAGTTCCCGCGCGGAGGCTAGATCCCGACCGAACGGCTTTTCAACGATGACGCGCGCCTGATCGGCAAGGCCCGAGCTACCGAGCCCCTTGATCATCGTTTCGAACAGTGAAGGAGGAATGGCCAGGTAATGTGCCGGCCGTCTGGCATCACCCAACGCGAGCTTGAGCGCTTCAAACGTTCCCGGGTCATTGTAATTTCCGCTGACATAAGCAAGCCGCGAGAGCAAATGTTGGAGGGCCATGGGGTCATCAATTCCGCCAGACACTTTGATGCTTTCCGTTGCTCGTTCGCAGAACTGCGCCAAGCTCAACTTCGATGAGGCCACGCCGATCACTGGAATATTAAGAACCCCGCGCTTTGCCATCGAATACAGTGCGGGGAATACTTTCTTATGAACAAGATCACCGGTAACGCCAAAAATTACTAATGCATCTGACTGTCCTGTGCCGCTGTTAGGCATAAGTGTCATCATCTATATCCATGTATCCACCTTTGAAATTAATTCTACGCTGATTTTCAGAACCTTGGCGAAGCCTGGTAATTCGCAAAAAAAACGAGCCGGAAATGCTCGAAGTTGACCGTTACGTCGACGATTATGAAAGAATATACTATTCAGGCATGATGGGGCAGGGCGGTTTCGGGGTCGCCGAGCCATTTAACGGCATTCCGCGGATGGAGGCCATTTTCGGATGCTATGTCCAGGGAACCAAGAACAGCTTTGTTTCAGACTACTGTATCGATCCTCCAGAAAATTATAAAATGGAAGTGATTAGAAGTAATGCGGTGGAGGAATTTGTCGAAAAGCATTTGAAGAATAGGGTCATCAGCAAAGTAAACTTGAATATCCGGTCGAATGTTTCAGGCAAGACCGGCGCGAGTAAGCACAGCGGCCGATTGAATCAGCGGCTATCCCATGCAATCTATTTCAAAGAGGATTTACATGAAAAAGTTGAGTTCCGTTCTCACGTCGGCCGTCGTAGGCCTCGCCCTTTTCGCCCTTGCGGCGCCCGTGTTCGCCCAGGGAAGCCCCGCGAAGAAGATGGTGGTCAACGTTGCCTCCACCTTCCCGCCTGATTCTCCTCAGGATAAAGGGCTCCAGAAGTTCAAGGCTCTTGTAACCGAGCGCTCAAGCGGCAGGATCGACGTGCTTATCCACGCCGCCAACGCCATGGGCGACGAGCGACAAACCTTTGAGCTGCTCTCAACCGGTTCCGTGGAATACGGCGCCATCGGATCGAACGACATTTCCACATTCTTTCCGAAGTATGCGGTTGCCGAAGTGCCATACATGTTCACCAACGTTGACCAGTTCTGGAAGTACTGGAACGGCGAAGCCGGTAAACAGGTGGGCGACATGATCGAAAAGGAGAAGGGCGTACGCACGGTTGGCGTTATCCTCCGCGGTGCGCGCTACATGACCTCCAACCGACCGGTTAAGACCGTCGCCGACGTCAAAGGCCTCAAGATCCGGCTGCCGCCGGTCAAGGCCTGGACCAAGGCTTGGGAATCGATCGGTGCGCTCCCCGTAACCGTCGCCTTCGGCGAAGTCTACATGGCGCTCAAGACCGGCTCTGTGGAAGCTCAGGAGAATCCGCCCGAGACGATTCTGAATTACAAATTCTACGAAGCGCAGAAGTACCTGATCGCCACCAAGCATATCTACTCCGCCGCCCGTATCCAGGCATCGATGAAGTGGTTCAACACGCTGTCCAAAACCGATCAGGATCTCCTGACCAAGGCTATGGTAGAAGGCGTCGCGTTCGCCAATACCCTGACCAAGGACGGAGACGCGAACTATGTGAAGCAGCTGGTTGAAAAGGGTATGATCCTGATCGACGTCGATACTGTCGAGTTCCAGAAAGCCGTCGCTCCCGCCGTCGAGGCGTTCGCGAAAGCCGAATGGGATGCCGCTTATTTCGCGAAGGTTCGCGCCATCAAGTAAGGGTTTGTTCTACATCGAGGGCGACGCGGAAGTCTAGCGCTTCCGCGTCGCCTTCATATTTCATCCTCCCCTTAAAGGAATTTGCTGTGAAAAAGATCGCAGAGGCGGTAAATGCCTGCGTATTGGGTCTCATGCTGTTGATGACCGTGAGTCAGATTCTGTTCCGTTCGGTTTTCCAGATTTCCGCGTCGTGGTCGGAAGAACTTATTCAGTACAGTTTCGCGTTCATCGTCTTCGTCGGCGCCATGTATGTTACGCAAGACGAGACGCACATCACCATCACGATGGGCCTTGACGCTGCTCCGCAGCTATTGAAACGCATCATGCGCGTCGTCGGGCGTTTGATCATATTACCTTTCATGATTACTTTCGCGTACGGTGCTTTTGAAAATACTGCGTCCTATTGGAACACGAGTCTGCCGACCGTTGATTGGATGACGATCGGGTATATGTACGCGGTGCTCCTGGTTTCCGGAGTCGTCATGAGTGTTTTCCTGGTACTGAACACGATCCAGGATATCCGAGGAAAATTTACGGCCACTCCCGCCTCCGGAGGTGTGCAATGATTTATATGTTGACACTCGGCCTCGTCGCCCTGCTGACTATCGGAATCCCCGTCGGCTTCGGGCTTGGTGCCGCAGCCCTGTATTCGAGTCTTCTCGGATCGTCGTCGCCGATTTTTGCGACCATTCTGTCTCAGAAAATGCTATTCGGCCTGCAGAATTTTCTTCTGGTGGCAATTCCCCTGTTCATCCTCGCGGCAAAGCTGATGAATACGGCCGGCATCACAAAAAAACTTTTTGGTTTTGCCAATACGATGGTCGGTTTTATGCCGGGTGGACTGGGACACGCGAACATCATCGCCAGCCTCATCTTCGCGGGTATGTCGGGTGCGGCAGTCGCGGACGCCGCGGGTCTCGGCCAGATAGAACTCAAGGCAATGAAGGAGGCCGGCTACGACGACGATTTCTCTGTCGCGGTAACCGCCGCGTCCTCCACTATCGGCCCGATATTCCCGCCGAGTATCCCGATGGTCGTCTTCGCCTTCGTCTCGGGGGCGTCAGTCGGCCGCCTCTTTCTCGGCGGAGTTGTTCCGGCCTTCCTCATGTGCGCAACGATGATGCTCATGGTCCACTATTACGCCAAGAAGCGAAACTATCCGCGCCAACCTTTTCCAACGATCAAGATCGCGGCCAAAAGTTTCGTTGAGGCCTTTCTTCCACTGATGACCCCGGCCATCCTGTTGGGCGGCATCTGGTCCGGATATTTTACTCCGACCGAAGCAGCAGGCGTTGCCGCGATGTACGCCTTGGTCCTCGGCGTACTGATCTATCGTGAACTGAGCCTTGAGGACGTCGCGCGCGTATTCAAGGAGACCGCCCGGGAAACGGCCATCATCGGTATAGTCGTTGCCGCCTCGACGTTCTACGGCTGGATTCTGATGAAGTCCGGATTCACCATCTATATCGGTGAATGGATTATCGCGCTGACTACCAACCCGATTTATATCCTCATCCTGATCAACGTTTTTTTGTTGATTGTCGGTTGTTTCCTCGACTCCACGGTCGCCATCCTCATCATCACCCCGATATTGATGCCGGTCATCCTAAAAGTCGGTATCGACCCGACCCATTTCGGCGTGGTCATGGTGCTCAACTTGATGATCGGTCTTCTGACGCCTCCGTTCGGTATCGTACTGTTCGTCATGCAGCAAGTTTCCGGGCTTAAATTTGATCGGATCGTAAAAGCCATTGCCCCGTTCTACATTCCTCTGGGTACCGTTCTGGTGATGATCACGTTCATTCCAGGACTGGTCACCTGGCTGCCCGACCTGCTGATGGGCATTTCGAAATAAGGGAGAGTGAAAAGGCTGAGCGTCGTGGAGAAGAAGCCACGCAAATGAACTACCTCGTAGCAGAGCTACGAGGTATCGTCAGTCAAATATAACTACGCTCAGTAGAGGTGCGGGGAATCAGACCCGAAGATATTGAAATTGCGTTTAAAGATAACGAATTGATGGAGGTGCAATATATCCAGCCTTCCTCAAAGATACCTAATAAGCGCATAATTTGTATTATGTAAAGTTTAAAGCAAAGTGCCAGAACTCTAGTTCAAATCCTCTTTTTTGACAATTGGCAAGCGTAGTACGTCAATGCCCTCTTC
>CAIVZW010000025.1 GCA_903910495.1 uncultured beta proteobacterium | reverse complement strand
GCCGGCCATAGTGCTATCGATAGCCATTACGTTCATTCATTACTTCATCTTCAAAGTTTGTTTTTCAGTCCCATTGCCTGAAAAATTTCTCAGCCTGTTTGGTCTCTAGGAGGTAATCAATGGATTCCTTGATGGGATTGATGTCGGGATTTGGCGTTGCCATGACCTGGCATAACCTGCTTTACTGTTTGATTGGTGTAACGGTAGGTCAACTGGTTGGCGTACTTCCAGGCATTGGCCCAACCACGGCTACAGCACTTTTGATTCCGCTGACTTATGGCATGCCCCCTGTCTCCGCAATCATCATGCTTTCAGGTATCTATTATGGCGGAATGTATGGCGGTACCATCACTTCGGTTCTGATCAACACCCCGGGTGAAGCCGCTTCGGTCATTACCTGCCTTGACGGGTATGAGATGGCCAAACAGGGCCGCGCAGGAGCGGCGCTTGGCGTCGCATCCATGGGTTCATTTATTGGAGGTATTGTTTCAGTGATTGGCCTGGCGCTGGTCGGCCCTCCTCTTGCTGACTTCGCACTGAGATTTGGTCCGACAGAAATGTTCTCGCTCATGCTTTTCGGATTGACCATGGTTGTGGGACTGATGGGGACTTCAATTGTGCGCGGACTGGTCTCCATGTGCATTGGTCTGTCTTTGGCCACCATTGGCATGGACCCCATTTCTGGAGTACTGCGTTTTACCTTCAATCAACCATTTTTGATTGGTGGATTAGACCTGGTGACTATCGCCATGGGCCTGTTCGGGCTATCGGAAATCTTTCTTGGAATGGAAAATCTCGCAGCAGCGGCGAAACCAGAACAAATAACCAGCTTCATGCCCGAAAGGAAGGAACTCAAGGTGACAACCTGGGCAGTTCTTCGCGGGACCGTCATGGGGTTTTTTATCGGACTGATCCCCGGAACAAGTTCTGCGATACCGGCATTGCTTTCCTACTCATTGGAAAAAAAGATTTCCAAACATCCCGAGAAATTTGGGCACGGAGCCATTGAGGGTGTTGCCGGGCCTGAAACGGCTAACAATTCCTATTGTGGCGGAGCCATGATTCCGTTGCTTACCTTAGGCATACCCAGTTCGCCGACGATTGCCATTCTGCTGGGTGCATTTATCATGCACGGACTGACTCCGGGCCCGATCCTGTTTACTCAAAACCCGGACTTTGTCTGGGGGGTTATAGCCAGCATGTTTATCGGAAATGCGATGCTGCTGTTCATGAACCTGCCGCTGGCAGGGTGGTGGGCAAAGATCGCCGAGGTTCCGGCAAAATTGCTCTATCCAATTGTCTTGATCATTTCGATAATTGGTGCCTATACCGTATCCAATGACCTGTGGGATGTCGGCGTAATGCTTGTGTTTGGCGTTGTCGGCTATGTCATGAAAAAAATTGATATTCCCATGGCACCCATTGTGCTGACCTATGTTCTTGGCGCGATGATGGAAAAAGCGCTTTTGCAAAGTGTAAAAATGAATAATGGAAGTCTTGTTGGCCTGTTCGAAAGTCCAATCTCATTAACCATGCTTGTTCTGACAGCCGTTGTGCTGACAAGCAGTATTTATGCCGAGATCAAGCACAAGAAGGGAGTAATTGCAGGAGAAAGCGAATGAAATGCCATATTCATCGCTTCCAGGAAATCAGTGGCATATAGGCATCAAGGCAATATTTTTTATTGAAGTTGATTCAAAACAGTGGAGTAGAAGTAATCTTTTTTTATATTGGAGGAAAGTAAAATGCAAAAGGCATCTTCGTTCTCAGTTCTCATGTCGGCTCTGGCATTTCTTGTCGTCGGAGGAACCCAACACGCTCTGGCTCAGGGCGCGTTTCCGCAAAAAGAAGTAACGATTGTCGTTCCGTTCAATCCCGGTGGCGCATCCGACATGACCGCAAGAATCATCGCCAAGGGTATGGAAGCCGAACTTGGCAAGCCTGTTGTTGTCGTCAACAAGGCAGGGGGATCAGGTGGGGTCGGTATGTCCATGGTGGCGCGCAGCGCTCCCGATGGTTATACCATCAGTTATATTCCTGTTGAGTTGGTCATGCATAAAGCACTCAAGCTTTCCGACCTGGTACCGGAAGCATTTGATTTTATCGGCCAGACGACGATGGTTCCCGCTGCACTGACGGTTCCCGCCGATGCGCCATACAATACCGTTAGCGAGTTCATAACCTACGCCAAGGCTAATCCGGGGAAAGTCAGGGTCGGAAACTCCGGGGCAGGTTCAATTTGGCATATTGCTGCTTCGGCACTGGAAATCAATCAGAAAATCAAGTTCAATCATATTCCGTTTGAAGGAGCCGCTCCGGCAGTAACTGCTTTGATGGGCAAACACATCGAGGCGGTTACGGTCAACTCCGGCGAAGTCAAAGCCGGCGTCGATGCTGGCAAGCTCAAAATTCTCGCCATCATGACTCCGGAACGTGATCCGGCATTCCCGAAGGTGCCTACCTTGATCGAAAGTGGAATCAAACTTGATTTCGTCGGCTGGGGCGGGTTTGCTGTAGCCAAGGGTACGCCGAAACCAGTTCTGGATGTTCTCAGTTCTTCCTTGAAGAAAGCCGCAAGCAGTGACGAATTCAAGACATTCATTACATCGCGAGGCATGATTGTTACCTACAGAAACTCGGACGACTTCAATAAGTTTGTTGGCAGTCAATATTTATTCTTCAATGACCTCCTCTCCAAAATGGAGCTTGGCAAATAATCGTTCAGGCCAGAGTTGGCCTGGATGAAGATCGGACGATCTTCCAGCCGCGAAAATCGGCCTGGAGGATTTCACGCGCTGTCTGATTGAGAAAACCGTCGTCGGAATGGGTGACGCCCCTTGTGGCGTCCATTCATTCCGCCGGTCGGTTCGCCGAGGGCCGACGTTCAGTTTTTCGACAGTAGCGCGGTGATCGCCAGGCCGGTGCGTGACACTGACTGGCCGCGTCGCACTGATCAGCCCTCTGAAATTGGTCGCAACCGGCGGAGTAAATGAAGAAAACTTTGGTGAATATCTGGATCTTGGATTTGCCGGAGCAGGAATCAGTGGCCGTCTGACGGATAGGAAGTTGATTACCGAAGGAAATTGGGAAGAATTTACGCGGCGTGCAAAAGTGTTTTCAGATATTTCAAAGAAATACAGTTAAGAGATTATCAAGATGAAAAAGAAATTTGTTGGATTTGGTGAACTGCTTGTACGCCTCTCTCCGGAGGGGTACTACCGATTTTCGCAGACGGATACTTTGAAGGTAAACTATACCGGGGCAGAAGGGAATATGGCGATTGCTTTGTCATACATGGGTCTCCCTTCGATGTTTGTCACGAAGTTGCCTGATTCAGAAATTGGGCGCTGTACCATGAGAAAGCTTGCCCAGTTTGGCGTGGATACCTCGAAGATTGTCTGGGGAGGCGAGAGGATCGCCCTGTTCTATCTGGAGCGTGGAGCGTCGCAGCGGCCGTCAAAGATCATTTATGACCGGAAGCACTCCGCAATAGCCGAAGCGGACCCTTCAGACTTTGACTGGGACGCAATATTTGAAGATGCCGGTTGGTTCCACTTTACGGGGATCTCTCCCGCATTGAGCGACTCGGCCGCCGAGATCAGCAGACAAGCCTGCATCGCGGCAAAGGCGCACGGCGTGAAGGTCAGTTGCGACCTCAATTACCGCAAAAACCTCTGGACCCCGGAGCAGGCGCAGGTGGTCATGAAGCCGATGATGCAGTATGTCGATGTGCTGTTTGCAAATGAGGAAGACTCTGAAAAAGTGCTTGGGATGAAAGCAAAGGACACGGATATTACCTCCGGCAAACTCAGCACTGAGGGCTACAGCGCGCTGGCAAAAGATCTTGTGGATATGTACGGCTTTGAAAGAGTCGCAATTACGCTTCGTGAATCCATTTCCGCATCGGTAAATAATTGGTCTGCCATCCTGTATGAGAACGGGACCACGTATGTGTCACCGAAGTATTGCATGCAGATCGTAGACCGTGTTGGAGGAGGCGACTCCTTTGCCTCGGGGCTGATCTATGCGACGCTTAACGAAATGGAATCGCAGCAGGCGCTGAATTTTGCGGTAGCAGCCTCCTGTCTCAAGCATTCCATCGAGATGGACTTCAACCTTTCTTCAGTGGAAGAAGTGATGAACCTGATGCAGGGAGATGGCTCCGGACGAGTCGTGCGGTAAAGGACTCTGGAAATGAGTTGCAATCTTCAGTTCGCAGATTTAGAGCCAGGCTTCGCCACAAGAAGTAAGTGCGGGGAAATGAACGCGCAGCGTGTTTCGCGTGTGTGGCAGCAACACTGAAATGCACCCGG
>CAIVZW010000024.1 GCA_903910495.1 uncultured beta proteobacterium | reverse complement strand
ATTGTGTGAGTTCGCTGGTGTAGGAAGCTGACGTTCGAGCACTGCAACCACTGAAGGGCGGCTTACCAACCTACTGCCGCCCGACACTGAACGACTGGCCAATGGCCGGATTGGCCGATTATGCATAGCCGCCGATTATGGAAAGTGGTTGAAGATAGCAGAGAGTAGATGCAGGTGACACAAGGGTTTACATAGGCAGGCCTCCATATATGCTCGACATAATCGCGACGGTGATTTGAAGTAACGGCTCCATTTCAGGAGACCGTTATGACCATCTCAACGACGAGCAGGGATACGCCGAATTCCCGGGCAACCTCGACATATTCGGCATACATCACGGAAGAACTGCGACGCTACGATGAACATCAGCGAGATGTTCGCGGCTTGGCCGCCGGTACGCGCAAAGGTCGGCTGCGCATTATTGGCTGGCTGCTGGAGGGCAAATTCAAGCGTCGCGAGATCGTAATTTCCCGTATGCAGCCTGTCGATATTCGGCAATTTCTTACCCGTCGACTGTCAGAGAATCAGTCGGCCTCCAATGCATCTCAACATTCAACGGCACTACGGAGTTACCTGCGTTACCGAGCCACCTGCGGCGATCAGGTCGACAATCTCGCGGCAGTAATTGCGAACCCAGTTCATTGGCGGCTTGCGACCCTACCAAGGGCACTGAGCGTCGAGGATGCCGACCGATTGCTGGATGCCGCTACTGCGGCCCGCAAGACGCCCAAGCGCGCATATGCAATTGTGCGCTTGGCACTGGATTTGGGGCTACGTTCTGGCGAGATTGCCCATCTCAACCTCAATGATATTGACTGGCAAGCCGGTACGCTCATGCTGCGTGGTACCAAGTCGCAGCGGCAGGATGTGCTTCCTCTTCCGGTAAAAACCGGTAAAGCCCTTGCTGACTACCTCCAGAACGAACGTCCCGCAATTCATCACTCGGCAGTCTTCGTTCGGCAGGTTGCCGGCCGGACTCTGCCCATCACATCTTGTGCGGTACAGAAGGTGATCAAATGTGCGTGCCGTCGAATCGGATTGCCCGATGCCAGCGCCCATGCCTTGCGCCATACCGTGGCGTGCCGTCTCGTTGAACGTGGCAGTTCGCTCAAGGAAGTCGCCGATCTGCTGCGCCACCGCTCGCTGAACAGCACCCTGATCTACGCCAAGCTCGATACGCCAAAGTTGGCGGCCGTCGCCTTGCCATGGCCAGGGAGTGCGGCATGAGCGCGCACGTCAGCTTGCAGCAGCGGATTGATGATTATCTCGCTGAACGGCAACGTCTTGGTTTCAAGCTGCATTCGCGGGGCACCCTGTTGGCTGGGTTTGCCCGCTATGTTGCCGATCAAAAGCACCGGGGACCCCTTACGGCTGATCTTATGATCGACTGGGCCAAACAGGATAAATGGCAAAGTGGCAAACCATCGACCTGGGCTGCGCGTCTCGCGAGAATTCGCCACTTCGCCCATTACCTAAAACAGTTCGAACCACAAACCGAGGTGCCGGAGGAACTGACCTTTGGACCGGAACCGGGACGCGTCGCCCCGCACATCTTCCATGACCAAGAGGTCATCGACTTGCTGGCGGCGGCCCGGCAGCTTGGTCCGCCCGGCAGCATTCGTCCCACTACCTACGAGACCCTGTTCGGCCTGATGGCATCGGCTGGCCTACGCGTCTCAGAGGCATTGCATCTGCGTGACACCGATGTCGATCTGAAACGTGGGATGCTGACGATCCGGCAGACCAAGTTCGCCAAGTCGCGACTGCTACCAGTCCATTCGACGACGGTTGCCGCATTGGCGAAATACCGCAAGGCACGCGCACGGCATGTCGCCACCGCTGCGGATATGCCGTTTCTGATTAGCAGTCGTGGGCGACGGCTTGGGACGCCGCTCGGAGAGCGCCAGGCCCACCGCGTCTTCAATGCGCTGCGTGTCGGTCTCGGCTGGGTGAACCGGGGTGGCCATGCCGCCATCCGCCTGCATGACCTGCGCCACACCTTCGTCGTGAGTCGCCTGATGCGTTGGCACGACGATGGTACCGACATCGACCAGATGATGCTTGCTCTGTCGACCTACATGGGCCATGCCGAGATCTTCTACACCTATTGGTATCTGACCGCCGTTCCGGAACTGATGGCCTTGGCCGGCGGCAAGTTTGAGCGCTTCGCTGATCTTGCGGGAGACGGCGATGAGTAAGCGAGCCAAACTGCCACCGTCGTTTCCTGCCTTGGTGCAAGCCTACTTCGGCGAGTACCTGACCCAGCAGCGCGCGCTCAGTCCGCAGACCGTTGCCACCTATCGCGACGGGTTCGTTCTGTTCCTCAAGTTTGCCGAGGAACGATTGGGCAAGGAACCCGCCGCAATGGCGCTGGCCGACGTCACCCCGGAGTTGATCATGGCCTTCCTCGATCATCTTGAACGGCAGCGACACAATTCCGTACGCAGTCGCAATGCCCGTCTGGCGGCACTTCGGTCGTTTCTCAAGTTCGCCGGCCACCGGGATGTGGCGTCGCTTCAGGTCATCGAACGTGCCTTGGGAGTTCCGGTCAAGCGTTTCGAGCGCCCGATCTTCGGCTACCTCACCCGCGAGGAGGTGCTGTCGGTGATCGGAGAACCGGGTGACTCATGGCTGAGCCAGCGTGATCATGCCTTGTTCCTGTTGATGTACAACACCGGTGCGCGCGTATCGGAGATCCTCGGGGTCAAGGTCGGCGATGTGGTGCTCGACGCCAGCGCCGCTTGTGTCCATCTGCATGGCAAAGGTCGCAAGCAGCGTAGCGTGCCGTTGTGGCATACGACCGTCAAGGCATTACGTGCCTGGCTGCGGACGAATCCAGAGCTGATGGCAGAGGCACCCTTGCTACCCAGGAGGAATGGGTGCGAAATGACCCGTGCCAACGTCACGCTCAGGCTGACATTGGCAGTCCAGCACGCGACGGAAACTCAGCCTGCATTGGCGAAACGAAAAGTTTCGCCACATACGATCCGTCACACAACGGCAATGCATCTGTTGCAGGCAGGCGTCGACATCAGCGTCATCGCTCTCTGGCTTGGTCATGAGAGTCCGGTGACTACCCACCATTATGTTGAGGCCGACTTGGCAATAAAGGAACGTGCCTTGGCCAGACTTCATGAACCCAGTTCGAAGATCCTGCGCTATCGGGCACCTGACTCGTTGCTCAACTTCCTGCGAACCCTGTGATTATGAGAAGTACGCAATGCGCGCCATCGTCAATCGATCAGACCTTGGCGCGTGTTTCAAAATGCTACTTTTCATAATCGGCGGCTATGCATAATCGGCCTTATGGAAAGCTTCACATAAGGCCGAGCAGCGGACCGACTGAAGACAGAATCGAGCGGCGGGTTCCGGATCGAGTACCAGTCGGTT
>CAIVZW010000023.1 GCA_903910495.1 uncultured beta proteobacterium | reverse complement strand
CAGATCGGTTCTCGGCGAGGCCAGATACAGCGCAATCATCAGCGCGCGCGAACCATACATCCAGAACAGCACGTATTTGCTGCGGTAGCGAGCAACACAGGCGCCGGCGTAGAGGCTGCCAGCGATGTTGGACGCTCCGATAATGGCCAGCGACCAGCTCGCGACGGAGGGCGGCAGACCGCACAGATTGACCTCGCCCGGCAGATGGGTCACCAGAAAGGCGATGTGGAAACCGCAGGTGAAGAAACCGGCGTGCAGCAGCAGATAGCTGCGGTCGGCCAGCGCATCCAGAACACTCCGTCGTAGCCCCGGTCCGCTGGTGGCGGTCGTCATGTGCTTGTGTACGACCGGTTGTGCCGCGATACGTACTAGCGGCAGAGCGGCCAGCGTCATGGCGGCCAGCGCCCACATTGCGCCCATCCAGCCCATTACCTGTATCAGCTTTTGCAGGATGGGAGCAAAGATGAACTGTCCGAAGGAACCGCCTGCGTTGATGATGCCCGATGCTGCGCCACGCGCCTCGAGTGGCAGACGGTTGGTTGCGGCCCCGATCAGTACCGAAAAACTGCCGGCGCCCGAGCCCACAGCCGAAAGCACTCCGAGCGAAAGAATTAGCCCCCAGGTGCTATCCATGAAGGGTGTGACGGCGCTGCCGAGTGCCAGCAATACCAGTCCGCCAAGCAGCACACGACTTGGCCCGTAACGATCGGCAATTGCGCCGGCAATCGGCTGCACGGCACCCCACATGAATTGCCCGACAGCCATGGCCAGACTGATCGAAGCGATGCCAAGCCCGGTCGTGCTATTGAGTGGCGCGAGAAAGAGGCCGAGCGACTGACGCGCCCCCATCGTGACCATCAGGATGCCGGCAGCCGAGAGGGTGACGGCCCACAGAACCGGGGTATTGAGCGAGCGAAACATGAAGTTGGTATTCTCTGGTGAAAGAAGATTTGTTGGAGCGCTCATTGTAAAGAGAGTTCAAAGGCTGCGCACCTGAGCGCGGGTTTGTCAGCAAGCCGAATAGTCAGGTGCCAGGCCAATGGCCGCTCGATTATGGCCAGGATGATTTCAGAAACCTTCGTTGAAGCCTCTGATTTGCCGCCTTGCTTTTTTGGTCGGGCGGCCACGCAGGTCACTGCCGGGTGTCGGGGCAAGCCGCTGCGCTTCCTTCATGACCAGGCGCCGCGCGCGGCTTTCCGGCGTTTCCGCATACAGTTGCTGCGCTTCGCTGGCCGGGCGTCGTTGTTCATTAAGACCCAGCACCATAATGCTCCACTGGGCATCGCCGATGGCGAGGTCGAGTGCGTCTCCGGGGCACAGCTCGCGTGCCGGCTTGATGGTACTCCCGTTGAGTTTGATGTGGCCGGCGCGGATCGCTACGACCGCCAGCGAACGCGTCTTGTAGAAACGTGCTGCCCACAGCCATTTGTCGATACGCAGACGGGTCAGTGGCGCTTTTTCACAAGAAACCATGAAACCGAGTCAGACTGACTCTGCCTCCACGTCCAGATGTGCGGCTTCTTCCTTGCGTGTGAGGCGGTCGAGGTAGAGGTAGACTACCGGCGTCAGGTAGAGCGTCAGAAACTGCGAGAGCAGCAGGCCGCCGACGACGGCCAGGCCCAGCGGACGGCGAACTTCAGCGCCGGCGCCCAGGCCGAGTGCGATGGGCAGGGTGCCGACCAGCGCCGCCATGCTGGTCATCATGATCGGACGGAAGCGGATCAGGCAGGCCTGAAAGATGGCCTCGTGTG
>CAIVZW010000022.1 GCA_903910495.1 uncultured beta proteobacterium | reverse complement strand
GGTCAGGCCGGATTGCAACTGGAGGGAATGGCCGAACACTTTGGCGAAGCGAATCCTCTGCAGGATGGCTGGAGAATCAAAGATGGGCAGCTTGATCTGCTGCCGCTCTTTTCGGTGCTTGCCGACGAGAGGAACGCAGAACGCGGCGCCGCATTATTTCATGCAACACTGTCTGCCGCACTGACGGACTGGGTGCGCTCGACCGCTCCGCAAGGCGCTACGGTCGCCGCTGGCGGCGGCTGCCTGCAAAATCAGGTTCTGGCTCGTGGCTTGCGCGCCAGACTCGGTAATTTCGGACTGCATCTGATTGAAGCGCGGCGCATGCCGCCCAACGATGGAGGCTTGTCTCTTGGTCAGGCCTGGGTTGCCCAGCAATATCTTTTTGGCTAGCGTTTAAAAGCGACAATCTTCACAGGACTACTTGTTTACAACCCAGATTGTCCATTAGGAGAAATTTAGAGCGAAAATCCGTTCGTGGTGAGCTTGTCGAACCATGAACTGCCCTTCGACAGGCTCAGGGCGAACGGGTTTTGGGCTAATGGATAATCTGGGTACAATACAAAGCGGGTGGCCAATGGCCACCCGCTTTGTATTGGTGCGACGGAATCTAGTATCCGAAGATGGCCAGAATGACGCCGGCGGCAACGACCGAACCGATCTGTCCGGCGACGTTGGCACCCAGTGCATGCATCAGCAGGAAGTTGTGCGGATCGGCTTCCAGCCCCAGCTTGTTGGATACCCGTGCAGCCATCGGAAAAGCCGAGACGCCGGCCGAACCGATCAGGGGGTTGATCGGGTTCTTCGGCCAGATGACATTCATGAGCTTGGCAAAGAGAACGCCACCCGCCGTGCCGAGCGAAAAAGCGACCATGCCGAGGAAGAGAATGCCCAGTGTCTGCAGGTTCATGAACTTGTCGGCCGACATCTGCATGCCAACACCCAGACCAAGGAAAATCGTGGCGATATTCATCAGCTCGTTCTGCATCGACTTGGCCAGACGATCAAGGCAACCCGACTCCTTGACGAAGTTGCCAAAAGCGAAGCTGCCCATGAGCGGCAAGGCCGACGGCAGGATCAGGATGCACAGTGCGGTGACGAACAGCGGAAAGAGCACCTTCTCCATCTGATGCACCGGACGCACCTGATGCATCCTGATCAGGCGCTCTTCCTTGGTTGTCAGGAAGCGCATGATCGGTGGCTGGATGAGCGGCACCAGTGCCATGTACGAGTACGCGGACACGGCGATCGACCCCATCAGGTGCGGAGCAAAGAGCGATGAGACGTAGATCGAGGTCGGCCCGTCGGCACCGCCGATAATGGCAATCGCGCAGGCTTCCATCAGGCTGTAGTTAAAACCCGGGATCAAGTTCAGCAGCATCACGCCGATCAGGGTACCAAACACGCCGAACTGCGCCGCTGCCCCCAAGATGGCCATGCGCGGGTTGGCCAGAAGAGGGCCGAAGTCGGACAATGCCCCGATACCGATGAACACGATCAGCGGCAATAGCTCATTCTCGATACCGTTCTTGAAGATCAGGTAAAGCAGGCCATGCGGCGGATCGCCCATGTTTGCACCCGCCACATTGACCAGTATGGTTCCGAAACCAATCGGCACCAGCAGCATCGGCTCGAAGGCCCTGACTACCCCGAGATAGAGCAGAACGAAGCCGATGATGATCATGAACAGCGATTTCCAGCCGTCCTTGCTCAGGAAGCTGGCGATGCCGGTACCTTCGGCGATGCTGACAATGCCTTTGCTGATCGAGATCTCGCGATCCGCCTGCTTTGCCGAACCCGGAGCCTTCGCTGCGGCCACCTGAACGGGAGCCTGGACTTGTGCCTGGGCAACAACCTGCTGAGTCTGGGGCTTGGTTTCCGCCAGCGAACTGACGACCCCCAGACCTCCGACGAAGACCAGCCCGAGGGCCATGGTAAGAAAGATTTTCTTGATCATTTTTGACCTCAGCGCACGATGGCAAGTGTCTGTTCAGCGGCTACATGCGCGTGGTTATCCACGACGTAGGTGATCACGCCAGCCACTTTCGACTTGATCTCGAGTTCCATCTTCATCGACTCCATGAGGACAACCGACTCATGGGCATCAACATGATCGCCGTTGGCACGAAGGAATTTCAGAACAACGCCGGCCACGGGAGACTGAACCGGGGTTTCGACGCCGGCAGGGGCTGCGGCCGGAGCAACTGACGTGGCAGGGGCAGCACCCTCAGCCTTGATGGCGACCTTGTAGTCCTTGCCATCAACCTTGATACCGTTGTCGCCAACGACGACCTTGTAGTCCTTGTCATCAACGTTGATGACATAGCTGACCGGGCCACCTGCTGCCTTGGCTGCGGGTGCAGCAGCATTAGCGGCTTCGCTTGGCACTGTGAAGACCACCGGGCCCTTGGCGCGGGTTTCGAAGAACTTGAGCGCAACCTGCGGGAACATGGCGTAAGTCATCACATCGTCGATGCTGACCGTGGCGGTGCCCAGCTTCTGTTTGAGTTCTTCCTCGATTTTCGGCAGTTCGTTGGTCAGCAGATCAGCCGGACGTTCGGTAACGGCCTTATCCATACTCAGACCCTTGAGTGCGACCTTGACCAGTTCCGGATCGGGCGCACCCGGCGTTTTGCCGTAATTACCAGCGAGAAGATTCATCGATTCGGCGGTCAGGTTTTTGTAGCGGCCCATCAGCACGTTGAGCACGGCTTGCGTCCCGACGATCTGCGACGTCGGGGTAACCAGCGGGGGGTAACCGAAATCCTTGCAGACCTGGGCATTTTCCTTGAGCACTTCGTCCAGGCGGTGGAAGGCTTTCTGCTGACGCAACTGGCTTTCGAGATTGGAGAGCATGCCGCCGGGAATGGCGGCCTTGAGAATGCGGGCGTCGGCGCCAGAGAAGGAGCTTTCGAACTGAGCGTACTTCGGACGCACGACATCGCGGAAATAGGTGGCAATATCAAGCAGAGCGTCCATGTCCAGACCGGTGTCGAACTCGGTGCCCTTGAAGATCTCGACCAGTGTTTCGGTCGGCGAGTGGCTAGGGCCCATCGACATCGAGGAAATCGCCGTATCGATCATCTCGGCACCGGCTTCGACCGCCTTGACCAGCGTGGCCACCGACATGCCGGTGGTCGAGTGCGAATGGATGTGAATCGGAAGATCGACGGCTTTCTTGAGCGCCTTGACCAGTTCGTAGGCGGTATATGGAGAAAGCAGGGAAGCCATGTCCTTGATACAAATGGAGTCGGCG
>CAIVZW010000021.1 GCA_903910495.1 uncultured beta proteobacterium | reverse complement strand
TCACCCAGTTCGGCGGGAACCGAATCGACCGCCAGACGGGCATCGAGCCTTTGCGCCGTAATGCTTTCAGCTTTCTGGCGCATCGCCTGCAGCGGCAACAGTCCGCGCCGGACGGCTATCCAGCCAAGGAATCCCGTCAGCAAGGCAGCCAAAACCACGAACGACCACAGCGTCACGCGGAACGAACTCATGAAGTGTTCGTGATGGGAAATATCGGTGGCCACGGCAACTACAGCCTGCGGAGCATCCTTGATCCCTGTTTGGGCAAACGTTGCAATGCCGCGGAAAGGCGTGTTCCGTGCGGTTCTCCACACCACCGGGAGCAAGGAATTCGCCTGAACTCCAATGTCCAGAAGGGCGTGCGGAAACTCGGCGCCGCTCGTGGCAAACAGCTTCTGGCCATCCGGGGCGACGACGACCACGGCCAGGCCGGGGTGCCCGATCAATGAATCGTCCAGTTGCTGGGGTATGGCGATCAGATCCTGCTCCGAGCGCACTTTCTCCAGTGCATGGCGTGTCAGTTCCAGCTTGCCGGTCAGAACATCCATGTCCTGTTCGACAAAATGCTGCTCAACGGCACCCCCGATCAGATAACCGAGCACCAGCAGTACCACCGTCGAGGCCGACGCGAACAGAACAGTCAGCCGCAGCGTAATCGATGCCCGACCGTTCAAGCTCACGCCGGCTCCTCGAGAACGTAGCCCATCCCGCGTACGGTGCGGATGAGCTTGGGTTCGAAGTCGTCGTCCACCTTCGCGCGCAAGCGGCGCACCGCCACTTCGATGACATTGGTGTCGCTATCGAAGTTCATGTCCCAGACCTGCGAGGCGATCAACGAACGCGGCAATACCTCGCCCTGACGCCGCAGCAACAGCTCAAGCAACGCGAATTCCTTGGCCGTCAGGTCGATGCGCTTGCCGCAACGGGTGACGCGTCGGCGCATCAGATCGAGTTCCAGATCGGCTGCTCTCAGGAATTCGGGCTCCTTGCTCTTGCCGCCCCGTCGCAGCAGAGTACGCACCCGGGCCAGCAGTTCGGCAAAGGCAAACGGCTTGACGAGATAATCATCCGCGCCGAGTTCAAGGCCGTGCACCCGGTCGTCGACCTGATCGCGCGCCGTCAGGAACAGCACGGGAATCTCTATTCCCGCCGCGCGAATACCGCGCAGGACGCTCCAGCCATCGATGCCCGGAAGCATCACATCGAGGATCACCAGATCGTAATCAGCAGTCAGTGCGTCGTGCAGGCCGTCCCGCCCGTCGCGCGCCAGATCGACAAGGAATCCGGCTTCCTGCAAGCCCTGCCTGAGATAGTCCCCGGTCTTCGGTTCGTCCTCGATTACCAGTATTTTCAAGCCTGTCCTCCTCGCAGCCATTGATGCCCGCATCCTGCGCCATCCCGACCTTCGAATCACGAAGATTACGTGAATGTAATCTACAAGTCAGCTTCCCGTCGCCATGCCCTCGCTAAAGTGCAAGAAAACCCGAAGCCCCGATTGCTTCCATATTCGCAGGCGGATTATCCACAACGAGAGAAGACCATGAAAAAGATTATTGCAGCCGGCCTCATTGCTCTGCTTGGCAGCTTCCCGAGGCTGGCCCTGTCCGCCGACGATCATGCGGGACACGGGGCAATGCATTCCAGGGCTACGGCTGAATCGTCGCTGAGCGAAGGCACGGTCAAGAAAATCGACAAGGCAGCTGGCAAGGTAACCATCGCCCATGGCCCGCTGGCCAACCTGAACATGCCGGCGATGACCATGGTCTTCCGGGTCAAGGAGGCCATCTGGTTGAATCAGATGCAGCCGGACAGCAAGATCCGTTTTCTCGCCGACACGATAAACGGTTCTTTGACCATTGTCCGTTTTGAACCGGTGAAATAACCGGGTCATTGTACGCGGCTGTCCCTTCGGACTATCCGCCTGGAGCTTGTATGCGAAATAATCCCCCCCGTTCATTTGCTCCCCTGCTGGCTTTATGGCTGACGCTCGGTGTCATTGCCCCTGTGCATTCCCAGGAAAATGCACTGGGACGAAGTGTCGAAAGCCTGCTTGAGTT
>CAIVZW010000020.1 GCA_903910495.1 uncultured beta proteobacterium | reverse complement strand
TGCTCCGATTTCCGCGAGGCGGGCAATGCGTCGGTGCAGTCTTTCACCGTTGATTTCGAGTGTTTTTTTCATCATTTTGGCTCATGTTTAACAAGTATGACCCAACGGAAAACGAAATGTTCCTCTAGCGCTCAACCCCGGAGAAAATGACTGCAGCCTGCCCTTTGAACGGAGCAGCGAGCAAACCGGCGAGCCCGGCAGTTCCCGTCGCAGAAACGCGGATGCTGGTTTGGCTACACGCCAGTTCATGTGCACGAATCAAGGCGTCTTCGTCTGCCACCAACGAATCTCCCCCGGTAAGTCGCATCGATCTGACAATTTCAACCCGGTCGCAGGTTTCGTCGTCGAGAATCCCGTGAGCAACGCTAGCGGGCACGGCTTCCCAGGGCCACATGAACCGGGGAGCACGGGCGATGATGCCGATGTTTGTCGCCATGGCAAAACCCTGGGCTAGCGCCACCACCAACCTGGATGAATACGGCATCAGGAGTTTGCCGGGCCGACCTGAACGTTTCGGCCATATCGAATGCGAGTATTCGACCACCCTCGATGGCCAAACCGTTCTCCGACCCTTGAACGCCAAACGGAATTGCGCCAGCGCTGACTGTTTCACGAAAACGCAGGAAGCACGGATCTCCGGCCTCGGCAGGGTCACATTCGCAGTCCGTAATGCGCGCACCAAGATCCTTGAGGCAGGCAACCACTTCCGGGTTGGCAGATACGCGCCAGCGGCTTCTACCTGCGTGAAGACGGTGTTGCGGGTTCGCTACAGCAGGTTGATCTGGCGGTTTAATGGTCTTTCGCGGCTCCTGTTCTGCCGCCGATGAGCATCCAGAGGTAAGCGGCCAATTGCAGGACAAAGAGCAAGGCGAAGGCGTCCCGGTGGGCGATCCCGATACTGTGACCGCTGGCCTGGAGAATATCGATCAGCACGCCCATTCCCCATTGCAGGCCGAAAGCACCGAGAAAGACCAGCAGATTGAGCGTGGTGCTGGCACGCCCTGAAAGCGCGACGGGGAATCCGGCGGACATCAGCGAGTAGGTCAGCGTGCCGAAGCTGGAGAACACGCCATAGGCAATCCACAGCAGGTAGTGTTGTTCAATCGCCTGGGTGATGATCAGCAGCAGGGTCAGCAGGGACAGCGCCATGCCGCCGCCAAGCAGATAGATCGTCCCGATGCCGCGACGGGCGAGTCCGGTCGACAGCAGGCCGATCAGCGCATACGCCACCACCATGGCCACACTCATGGCGGCCAGATGATCGGCGGCCTGCGTGCGCGAAAAGCCGTTGACGTGAATCATCCAGGCGCTTGACCACAGGCTTTGTACGGCCAGGAAGCCACCAATCAGGGCAAAACCAAGAGGCGCAAAACGCCAGAAATAGCGCGTGGACAGGACCTGCCGGATACCTGCCCACTGGGCCGCCAGCGGCTCAGGGCGAGCGCTTCCCGGCTTGTCGGGGATGCTGATAAACAGCCAGCCGGACATCATCAGCGTCATGCCGGACAGGGCCCAGAAGATCTCGCGCCAGGTCGCCACGTGCAGCGCGGCATCCAGCGGAGCCGAGGCGACCAGCGCGCCGAGAGTTCCTGCCGTCATGATCCAGCCGGTCAGCGAGGCTTGTCTTTCAGGCGGAAACCACTGCGAAAAGGCCTTGAATGCCGCCATCAGGCAGGCCGAAACACCTATCCCGATCATTCCCCGGCCCAGGGTCAGCGCGCCAATCGTGTGCCCGCCGGCAAAAACTGCGGCCCCGGCGGCTGCGACAAGCAGCAGCGCCGCTTCGACCCGGCGCGCGCCGAAGCGGTCGAGCAGCACACCGAGCGGTAATTGCGCTGCGCCAAAAGCAATGAAATAGGCACTGGTCAGCAGACCGAGGTCGGCCGCACCCAGCGACAGCTCTTCGCTCAGCACCGGGCCGATGACGGCGTTGGCCGTACGGAAGTGGTAGGAGAGAAAGTAGCCTCCGGCAAAAGGCAGGAACAGTTTCATCCAGAGCATGACGGGCCACCCTTGTCCTGATTGTCATTCCATAGCCACGCCGCACCGCGCACGCCGGACGAATCGCCGTGCCGGTGAGCTTCCAGTCGGGTGCGAACCTGATCGGAGAAGATGTAGCTGTTCCACAGCAGTGGAACATTGGCGTAAAGCCGCTGCAGGTTGGACAGTCCTCCACCGAGAACGATGACCTGCGGATCAAGGATGTTGACCACCTGCGCCAGCGCCTTGGCCAGCCGCCGCTCGTAACGCGTCAGTGTCGCCGCGCAGGCCGCATCACCGCGTTCGGCAATGACCTGCGGCAACAGCAGCTCGCCCGTGTGGCGCGCGTGATCGGCGCTCAAGGCCGGGCCGGACAGCCAGCTTTCGACGCAGCCCTGACGCCCACAGTAACAGGGCGGCGGTGGCAGGGTTTCTTCCTCCGCAATCGGCAGCGGGTTGTGCCCCCATTCGCCGGCGATGTGATTGGCGCCGGCGAGCACACGCCCACGGACCACGATGCCGCCGCCGACACCGGTCCCCAGAATGACCCCGAAAACGACGTCGGCGTC
>CAIVZW010000019.1 GCA_903910495.1 uncultured beta proteobacterium | reverse complement strand
GGTTCTCCACTTTTTATCGAAATTTAATAGAAGAGATCTAGTGATCGAGATCCATCCTGAAGAGCTACGTGGAAATGACAATGAATACATCACCCTACAAACTAAAATACTATGGCTGGTCAGCACTGTCGATTGAAACGCCTGACGGTGTTTTGTTCTTTGACCCTTTCTTCAGACCGTACTGTGGTGCGGAGTGGTTTCATCTGTCTGATTTTGATAGCGCGAAATACATCTGTGTGACCCATGGTCACGAAGAACATTTCCTTGACGTGCCGATCATTGCCAAGCGGACAGGTGCAACCGTGATCGCCGCTCCTAAGGTTTGCAGATTTCTGAAGCGCCGAAACGGACTTCCATCCAATCAGTTGAAAGCGATCGCCCCGGCCGACTTCGAAAGCGTCTTATTGCCCGGTTTCAAGGTGTGCGCGCTGCCGTGGAAGCACCGCGACATCAATCTCTATTTGGCCATGCCTAAGGCGGTATTTAGCGGTAACACCACGCAACTGAAATGGGCATGGAGCAGTATGACGAAAGCCCCTTTCTATGCGCCTTTTACGGGTTTTCATGTCGAGTTGCCGAATGGCTTGACGATCCTCAATTACAACGAAGGTTTCAACAGCAAGATGACCGACACTGAAATTGAGGAACTCGGCCAGCGTTTCCGTACCGATGTCCTGTTGGCAGGGATGCAACTGCATTTCGTTGAGGATGTAGTGCGAGGTATTGCTGCGTTGTGCCCAAAGGTTGTCGTGCTGTATCCACCGCATGAATATTTTCATAACATGATGGGAGTTACGTCTGCGCCGTGGACTGATTTTGCAGCCGCGATCCGCAATCGTTTTCCTGAAATCACCGTTCATGTTGCCGAACCAGGTTTTGAACTCGAGTTGATGGCAGATCAATAACACTGGGCATGGGTGAGGACGATCATGGCTATGAGAGTTTAAGCGTCATCAGTACATCTTGCGTATGTCTCGGGAGCCACGCTGAGCTTAGGTACCTTCAGCGCTACTTGTGCGCGAGCGCATCGCGGAAGCCTGCCGTCACCTGAAATAGCAGCTATTTCAGGTCTGTTTTTCAGCGATTTTATGTGGCGAATTTGGTGATAGGAGCTTCAAATGGCGCGAATGCGTGCAATAGATGCAGCAGTAATGGTGATGCGCAAGGAAGGGATAACAACAGCCTTTGGTGTTCCGGGTGCGGCCATCAACCCGCTTTATTCGGCCATGAAGAAAGATGGCCGAATTGATCATGTGCTGGCGCGCCACGTTGAAGCCGCTTCGCATATGGCCGAAGGCTATACCCGCGCCGTTCCCGGCAATATCGGGGTGTGCATCGGCACCTCAGGCCCGGCCGGTACCGACATGATCACCGGTCTGTACTCGGCGTCCGCCGACTCGATACCGATTCTGTGCATTACCGGGCAGGCCCCACGTGCACGTTTGTACAAGGAAGACTTCCAGGCCGTCGATATTGAAACCATCGCCAAACCCGTAACCAAGTGGGCGGTCACGGTGCGCGAACCGGGTCTGGTTCCGCGCGTATTCCAGCAAGCCTTCCACGTCATGCGTTCAGGCCGCAGAGGCCCGGTGCTCATTGACCTGCCGTTCGATGTGCAGGTGGCCGAAATCGAGTTTGACATTGACACTTACGAAGCGCTTCCCGTCTATCAGCCGAAGGCCAGCCGCAAGCAGTTGCAAAAGGTCATCGACATGCTGGCCGGTGCAAAGCGACCGGTGATCATTGCCGGTGGCGGAATCATCAATGCCGATGCCACCGAAGAACTGGTCCGCTTCGCCGAACTGACGGGGATTCCGGTCATTCCGACCCTGATGGGTTGGGGAACGATTCCCGATGATCATCCGCTGATGATCGGCATGGTCGGGATACAAACTTCGCATCGCTATGGCAATGCCTCTTTTCTTGAATCGGATGTCGTGATCGGGATCGGCGTGCGCTGGGCCAATCGGCATACGGGCTCGCTGGAGGTGTACACCAAGGATAGGACCTTCGTCCATATCGACATTGAGCCAACGCAGATCGGACGCGTATTCAACCCCGATTACGGCGTGGTCTCCGATGCCAAATCGGCCCTCACCGGCCTGCTTGAACTGGCCGGGGAAAGTACCTCCGGACTTCCTGACTGGAAAGACTGGGCCCGGTCATGTTATGAGCGCAAGCGTGACGTGTCGATGCAGAGAAAAACGCATTTCGATAACGTTCCGGTCAAGCCGCAGCGCGTCTATGAGGAAATGAACCGGGCGTTTGGCAAGGACGCCTGCTACGTAACGACCATCGGCCTGTCACAGATCGCCGCTGCGCAGATGCTCAATGTCTTCAAGCCCCGCCACTGGATCAACTCGGCTCAGGCCGGCCCGCTCGGCTGGACCTTGCCCGCCGCCCTGGGGGTGATCAAGGCCGACCCCGCGCGCCAGGTGGTTGCCTTGTCCGGCGACTATGACTTCCAGTTTCTCATCGAAGAACTTGCCGTCGGTGCGCAATTCAAACTGCCGTACATCCATGTCGTGGTGAACAACAGCTACCTCGGTCTGATCCGCCAGGCACAGCGCGGCTTTGACATGGACTACTGCGTGCAGCTCTCGTTCGAGAACATCAACGCACCGGAAATCGGACAGTACGGTGTCGATCACAAGACGGTTGCCGAAGGGCTTGGCTGCAAGGCCATCCGGGTAACGCGGCCTGAGGATCTGGCCGCTGCCTTCGCCGAGGCAAAGAAACTGATGGCCCGATATCAGGTTCCTGTCGTTGTCGAGGTCATCCTTGAGCGGGTAACCAATATTTCCATGGGGGCGGAGATCAATAATGTTGTCGAGCACGAGCCCCTGGCGGAAAATCATGGGGACGCGCCCACCACTATTGCTGCAATGTATTGACCGGAAGAGTCGGGATTTCCG
>CAIVZW010000018.1 GCA_903910495.1 uncultured beta proteobacterium | reverse complement strand
GTTCAATGGCGGCAATCGCACTGATTACGCATTCCTTGCTGGCTTTCATCGGGCGACCGATGCCTTTTTCCTGATACAAGCAAGCCTGAATCAGATCAAGGCGGCCAGCGACGGTGGCGCCGGTCAAACCGGCGAAACTCTTGTGCATGCTGGTAATGACAAGATCAGCGCCAGCACGGAGAAAGAGGCGCGGTTCGGGTTCTGCCGCGCCGTCGACGATCACAGGAATTCTATGAGCATGAGCTGTTTCGCAAACCTCTTCTAGAGAAATCAGTCCGCTCTGAACGGTGTGATGAGACACAACATACAGAACTGCAGCGGTTTCCGGTGTGATGGCCTCGGCCAGTTGATAGACGCCGCACTCGGTAGCAGCGCCAATTTCAACGATTCGTGCACCCGTGAGCTCTACATTCTGGGTGATATACCCGCCGTAGGTGACGTTGTGCCCGCGCTGGATGATGATCTCAGACTTCATGCCGCGTGTATCCGGAAGTCGTTCAGCTCGTGCGAGGTTTGCGCCGGTCATGCAAGCGGCGACAGCGGTGGCGATGCCTGCCGAGCTGCAATGGGCTACCAACCCACCTTCACATTCGAAAGCGCGTGCGATGGTGTGGCAGGCGACACTTTGCAGTTCAAGCATATCGACGCAATGGGGAACGAGTGCAACGACGGCTTCGAGTACTTCTGGGCAGACGGGGCTGGCTCCTTTAGTGGTTTCGGTACCGGATGCGTTGATGATGCGCGACAGGCCGTAACGTTCGAAAACATCAATGATGCTGCCATCTCTATTATCCATTTGTATTGCTCCTAGGCTGCAATCTGGTATATGTGTGCAGCGTTCTTGCCGAAAATCTGATCCTGTTCCTCTGCCGGCAGAAATTCACAGTAGCGGCGGATGTAATCGATGGATTGACGGTAAGTGCAGAAGCGCTCGACATTGGGCATGTCAGAACCCCAAAGCAGTTTTTCGGCACCCACACGGTTGCGCAGATCGCTTATAAGAGGCCAGGCTTCGCGGTACGGGTACTCCCATTGGCCGCCCCAGGTAATCGGAAACATAATTTCAATGTAAAAATCATTCCGTCTGTAGACGGCTTCCAACTCTAGCGGAATATTCCATTGATTGCCTGCGCCAAAAAACTGGACGGGGACCCCCATGGCCAAATGCGTGACGATCCCCGGGAAGCGATCGAGGATACGTGACAAGCCGAGCATGTTGGCGATATAGGTGGCCTTGTCGTAGGCCGGCGCGCTGTTGATTTCCGCGCAAAGAATTAGCTTGCGAGTGGCCAGCCTGTCCCAAAGCGGGTCGAGCCGCGCATCGTCGATCGGCCAGCGGAAACCGTGACGCGCGAAACTTTCATAATTGAAATAGAGACCTTTGAGGCCGCGATCGGCTGCCTTGTCGAGTGCTGCGATAGCATCAGGTGTTCCTGACATTGCTTCGTCGAGATGCATGAGACCAGTGAATTTTTTGTGGTATTGCGACTGGGCGAACAGGTTGTATTCTGTCATGGCGCCATAGGCGCCCCCTGCCTGCAGGACAGCGTGGTCGATACCCGCGTAGGTCATTTGCGCCAACATGTATTCGGGGGGCGATTCGATGTTCTGCATGCTGACTGGCATGTACTGAATATAGTAGTCCTCCCCATCGACGCTGAATTCGAATTGCCCGTAACGGCCAACGCGGAATTCGACATTGTTGAGTCCGTTCCAGGACTTGTCTGTCGCCTTAAGGAGCGCGCTTGTATTGGCAAGCGCACCGTCCCTGGCGCGAAAAGTTTTTGCGATGGTATTGGCCAGCATGCGCTGCAGGTAGCGCGCGTGTGTGTTGCGCGTGTGATGGCCGCAGGGTTCGATCCAGTTCTGAAAAATATGTGCATGGCAATCGACAATCATTGTGTTACCTCCTTTTTAGCCATGGAGAGTGCGGGGCATAAAATTGATGTTGAAGTCGTTAGAAAAGAACCGATGGCAGCCACAGTGCTATGTTGGGAAATGCAATAAGGAGAAAAATCATGCTTAACATCATAACCACGAACGGCAGTGCACCGACGATCACGTCGTTCAGGCTTCCTTCTCTACGTATCGCCTGAACAATATAGAGGTTTATGCCTACAGGCGGCGTGATCATCGCCGCTTCGACAAGAATGATGACAATGATGCCGAACCAGACGGGGTCGTAGCCCATGCCCACGACGATAGGCGTAATTATCGGAACCGTAGTGATCATCATCGACATCGTTTCCATGAAACATCCCAGCACCAAGTAAACGGCGATGACCACAAGCATCGTCTGCAGCGGCGACCATCCGAGCTCAATGATGAATTTGTTTACGCTATTTGTGATCCCTGTCGAGGCGATGACGAAATTGAGAAAAGATGCCGCGACAAAGATCAGCATGATCATCGCAGTGGTCCGAACGGTTCCCTCAATCGCTTTACTGAGAGTTTCGAAGGTTAGGCGCCGCCGCGATGCGGCTAGGATCATTGCGGCAACGACGCCTAGAGAAGATGCTTCAGTGGGTGTTGCCCAGCCGAGGTAGATTGATCCTACGACAACGATGAAGAGTAGAACGGGCGGAATAAGGCCTGGCAATGTTCGCACTGCGCCGCCAAAATCGAATTTCGACTTGTCGCCGTCGATCTGCGGCCACAGTAGACATGCAATTAGGATACACAGCATGAAGCAAAAGGCTAGTAGGAACCCGGGAACGAACCCCGCGAAATAGAGCCTTGGGATAGATGTCTGCGTCAGCACACCGTACACCACCAAGTTTATCGAGGGCGGAATGAGAATGCC
>CAIVZW010000017.1 GCA_903910495.1 uncultured beta proteobacterium | reverse complement strand
TCACCCGTGGCTTGCCATCGGCCAGCAAGCGCAACTCCAGCGACACGGCGGCCTTGCTGTTCTTGCCGGACACAACGCGCTCAAAGCTGACAATGCGTCCTTCGAGCACATTTGCCGAATGGCCGCCGCTGGCCAGTTCAGGCGCGCTACCTAAACTGGCCGCAAGGTGTCTCTGCACCAGTTGGGCCGGAGGATAGAGCCACAGGTGATAATGATACTGACGCAACTGGCGCAGGCTGCTTGCTTCGCTATAAACGATAGGGCGTTCCGAATACAGGCTGTCGGCGCGCAAGGGCTGCACGGCAATATTGCCAGCGAACGCCATGCTCTCTGTGGACAGGGGCACGGGCTGCAGGCGATAGAAACGGTCAACCGGCGCCGGCGGCACACTGCCGCAACCGGCAAGCAGCAGGCAAAGGCCGATGAAAAGAAGAGGCATTCGGTTCATGGCGATACTCCTGCGGCATCGGTTGACGGCCGGCTCTGGATCAGCGCCGCCGGATTGTCACGAATGGCTCGACTGAATTCGTTCAGGTTGCGCCCGGCCGATTCAAGCTGATACAGCGTCGCATCGACGCGGCGCAGCGAGTCCTTCACATCCTTGCCGCCGCTATTGACGATCTGGCGCGAATCCCTGACCAGACCTTCAATTTCGGCACGCACCACGGCAATATCCGAAGACAGCTTGAGGGCATTGGCCGAAGTGCCATCCGCATTCCTGAGCAGGCGGTTCCAGTGATTCACGTTGTCCTCGCTGAACAGGGTATCGACACGCCCTGCCGTACGGTTGATGCGCTCCAGTGTCGAACGCATGTCGGCCATTGCCGGGGTGACGTTCAGGCTGATCTGCGCGAGCATCGGCTTGATGCTCGTTTCGGTAATCCTGCCGAGTTCGGTGGCCAGCGCAGCCACCGAATCCATGAGATTGACGCTGCTGCCTGCGGCAATGTCTCCACCCGCCGGCAGCACGTCACGCCGGCTGCCTTCCCTGATTTCAACCAGCGGCGCACTGAGCAGCCCCGGGGTAGCAATCACGGCCCGGCTATCGACCGGAATCTTCACCGGCTTTCTCAGGTTGAGCGTAATGCGGAACATGGTGCGGTTGTCGCGCGCCACCGGCTCGACCCCGGCAACATTTCCCACCTCGAAACCCTCGTAGGTCACCACCGTTCCCTCCTTGATGCCGGCCACGTTGGCGAAGTGGGTAAAGTAGATATCCCCTTTGGCACTGTGTCCGGTAATCCGGTACAGCGCGTAGAGCAGCACAGCGGCCATCAGCAGTACGAAGCTGCCGACCAGCAGGTAATTGACGTTATCGCGTTTCATCTGATTCTCATCCGAAAAACCTCATGCTCAAAGACGGTAAGGAAATAGTTTCGCCTGGTTCAGCAGCCTCAGAAAATCTCCCGGGTCAGGCGTTCCATGTATTCGTCGGGGTTGATGGCTTCGTTGCGCGGCGTGCGGTTGAGCAGGGACTGGATGCGCGGGTTGTCGCTGGCGCGCACGGCGGCGACCGTATCCGACATCAGGATGCGCCCCTGATCGAGCACGGTAATGCGATCGGCGATCTTGAAAGCACTCTCCAGCTCGTGCGTGACCACCACAATCGTCATGTTCATCGCATCGCGCAGAATCAGGATCAACTCGTCGAGTTCCGCCGAAACGACCGGATCCAGCCCTGCCGAAGGCTCGTCAAAGAACAGCAGGCGCGGGTCCATCACGATGGCGCGCGCCAGCGCCGCACGTTTGATCATGCCACCCGACAACTCGGCGGGCATCAGGTCTTCGAAACCGGCCAGATTGACCACTTCCAGCTTCATGCGGCTCATGATGCGCATGGTATTCTCGTCAAGCAGCGTATGCTCGCGCAGCGGCAGCTCGACGTTCTCACCGACGGTCATTGAATTGAACAGTGCTCCACCCTGAAAGGCCACACCCATGGTCTTGCGCAGGTCGTGCATCTCGTCGGCGCTGAGCTGGGTGATATCCTTGCCGAGCAGCTTGATGCTGCCCGAAGTCGGGTGATTCAAGCCGAGCAGGTGGCGCAATAGCGTACTCTTGCCCGAACCGCTGCCGCCCATGATGACCATGATCTCGCCCTGCCGGGCCTGAAAGCTGATGTCATCGAGAATCTTCCGGCTCCCGTAGTGGGTCACCAGATGGCTGACGTCGATGGCGAGTTCTGGAATTTGCATTTAAGAAACGAGTCGCTTTAAACACAGAGAACACGGAGGCACGGAGTTCACAGAGAATGAATTCTGGAAACCTCTGTCGATAATAATTCTTCTCACATCTTTGTTTCTCAAGGTTCTTCTCCGTGCTCTCTGTGTCTCTGTGCGCTCTGTGTTAAATGAGCTTACCGGCTCGTCAGGAAAGTGAACACCATGTCGGCCAGAATGATGCCGATACAGCCGAGCACCACGGCACGCGTTGTTGCCCGCCCCACGCCTTCGGCACCGGCAGTCACGTTGAAGCCGTTGGCCGAGCCGATCAGGGTGATGATCACCGCGAAGATGAGGCTCTTGAGCACGCCGTGAATCACATCCTGGGCAACCAGCACTTCGAAAGTCCGCGCGAAAAAAATGCCCATCGGCAGGCTCAGCTCACCGGCGCAATACAGGGCTCCGCCGAACAGCGCGATCAGGTCGGACATGACGGTCAGCGCCGGCAGGGTCAGCAGCATGGCGGCCAATATTGGCGCCACCAGATAACGTACCGGATTGATGCCGATCACGCGCAGCGCATCGATCTCCTGCGAAATCTGCATGGTGCCGATGCGTGCGGCAATGGCCGAACCGGAACGCCCGGCGACGAAGATCCCGGTAATCAGTGGCGCAAACTCACGCGTTACCGACAGTGAGATGCCGAGCACCACCTGTCCCTCCGCGCCGAAGCTGCGCAAGGTGTAAATGCCTTGTATGGCCAGCATCATGCCGGTCGCAAAAGAAGCCAGCGCAACGATGGGAATGGCATTCACGCCAACGCCGACAGCCTCCTTGAATACCGCGCCCAGGCGTACCGGCTGATGGCGCCAGCGCCCGAACAAAAGCCAGTATGAAGCCTCGGCCAGCAGGGCGGCGTGATAGCCGACCTCCCTGAGCGATTGCAGGCTGCGCTGGCCGACCAGCGCGACGAAGGATAGAAGTGGGTTCAAGGGGATGCGTTAAATGATTTCATCGAGCGAGGCATAAATCGGGAATACCTTGTCGAGCCGCGCCAGCTTCAGAACGTTCATCGCCGATTGTGCCACGGCCACCAGGCCGAATTCCAGTCCCTGCTTTCTGGCTGTCTGATAGCCCTCGACCAGACTGGCCACGCCGGAGCTGTCCATGTAGCTTACGGCCGAGAGTTCGACGAGCAGCGGCATTTTCAGCTTGAGGGCATTCAGAATGGCCTCCCGTGCCCGCGGCGAAGAATGCAGGTCAACATCGCCGGCAAGGCGCACCAGCCTAAACGGCAAGCGGTCTTCGATCTGAATATCCACTGGGCTTCCTTCAATAAATCCGCTTGCTCAGTTGCAGGCAGTTGGTAAATCCTTCGGGCGCCGGCTGGTAGGCCACGCCATCCATCAACTCGCGCATGAAGCGCACACC
>CAIVZW010000016.1 GCA_903910495.1 uncultured beta proteobacterium | reverse complement strand
TGGAAAAGATGATGAAGGATGCATGATGCAGGGACCGGTATACGACTTTGTTCTCAAGTATTGCACAATGAACCCGCAGGGAAAGGAAGTAAGCGGCGCCAATAGATGCGCAGTACCAAAGGAAATGCAGAGCTAGTTAAATCAACATTCTGGATCCCCGCCTGCGCGGGGATGACGCCCGAAGGCAACGGGGCCTTGGGCTCAAGTCCTCCTGGGGGACGAATACTTCAGCATCTCCCTAACCGAATGGTAGTGTAGCAAAGGGTTAAATTGAAAATCAGCATCGCAGTTCCATCCTTTAATTATGCGTCTTTTGTGGAAGAGTGCCTCAAAAGCATTCGCATGCAGGACTACATGGACTATGAGGTTCTGATTGCGGATGGCGGCTCAACCGATGGCTCTCTGGAAATCATAAGGCATTTCTGCCTTGATGACAGTCGTTTCCGGTTAGTGAGTATTTCGGATAGTGGTCAGTCGGATGCCATCATGAAGGCATTTTCCGGTGCGACCGGAGAATTGTTCTGCTTCCTTAATGCGGATGACTGTTTCATTTGTTCTGATGTACTAAGTTCTGTGGTTCGTGAATTTAATTGTTACCCATCGGTTGATGTCATTAGTTTCACCGGTTATTACATTAGTTCAGAGGGAAGATTCCTTAAGCCGGTCAAAATGAGATACCACCCGCTGGATAACATTGCATTGATGAAGTATCGTGCTGCAGTACTCCAGCCGGCAACCTTCTGGCGTCGCATCGTACATGAATCTGTACCCATGCTCACGGATAGCCATTACGTTTTTGACGTGGTATTTTTTTATCAGGCATATGCCAAGTTCTCTTGGCTTGAACTTCCAAAACCAGTGGCTGGGCATCGCTTACACGGGGCGAATAAATCGCTGCGAATCAATTCGGAGAGAATAAGGGAACTTGCAAGATTCGAGGAAATAAAATTCGGTGCCCGTTCATTCCGTGCCATGTATCTGTATCTGATTTCGGGTGTCGTATCCGTGTTCGACAAGATTCCGTTGGTCGGCAGGTTGCTAAACAGGGGGGTGTACGTGTGCGTGAACTCTATTTCATTTATTACATTCTATCGAATCCCAAGTATTTGACCCATCGGAACCTAGGCCTAAAGAAAATCTAATACGGATTTTTGTGTCTGGGGCGGGCGGTATGCTTGGCGGTGCTGTGCTTCGCGTGCATGGCGAAAGAAGATATTGGGTTTAAAATCGAGATAGAAAACATGTTTAAAGACAAAGTTTTGATCATTACCGGGGGTACGGGGTCGTTTGGCAACGCAGTACTGCGCCGCTTATCGGATTCTGATATTGCTGAAATCCGCATTTTCAGCCGCGATGAGAAAAAGCAGGACGATATGCGCAAAAAGTACCTTAATCCGAAACTGAAGTTTTACATTGGCGATGTGCGCGATGCGGACAGTGTGCGCACGGCTATGCGTGGGGCGGATTTTGTGTTTCATGCGGCTGCACTCAAGCAGGTTCCGTCCTGTGAGTTTTACCCTTTGCAAGCGGTCAAGACCAATGTGCTGGGCACCGAGAACGTGTTGGAAGCCGCTGTTTCACTGGGTATCCAGCGGGTGATTTGTCTGAGTACGGACAAGGCGGTGTATCCCATTAACGCCATGGGCATCAGCAAAGCCATGATGGAAAAGGTGGCCGTGGCCAAATCTCGTGAGAGCGATGCCACTACAATTTGTGTTACCCGCTACGGTAACGTTATGGCGTCGCGCGGCTCGGTAATCCCTTTGTTTGTGGATCAGATTCGTAAGGGACAAGCATTGACCATTACCGACCCCGCCATGACCCGTTTCATGATGACTTTAGATGATGCGGTCGATCTGGTGTTATATGCCTTTGAGCACGGGAAGCCGGGTGATATTTTTGTCCAAAAAGCACCTGCGGCGACGATATCAACTTTGTCACGCGCATTGATTGGCTTGCTAGGTGTGCCCAATCACGAGATGCAGGTGATT
Source organism: uncultured beta proteobacterium (assembly GCA_903910495.1). The sequence goes on along the minus strand of CAIVZW010000016.1, from coordinate 5,727 downwards.
GGCACCCGTCATGGTGAGAAGCTCTTTGAGGCACTGTTGAGTCGGGAAGAAATGGTAGCGGCACAAGACTTGGGTGGCTATTTCCGCGTGCCCCCAGATTTGCGAGATTTAAACTACGGCAAGTTTGTGGAACAAGGTGAAGTTCAAATCTCTGAAGCCGTCGACTACAACTCACACACCACCACCCGGTTGGATGTTGCGGGCATGCAGGCGCTACTAATGAAGCTGTACTTTATGCAGGCTATTGCGCGTGGTGAAAATGCACAGGCTGAGGAATAGAACATGCGGGTATTGGTTACAGGCGCACACGGGTTCATAGGCAAGAATCTTGTCGTCCGTCTCAGAGAACGGACTGATGTTGATATCTTGACATTTGTCCGTGATGATGGCGTAGAAAGGTTAACTGCGCTGGTGGCGCAGGCCGACGCTATCGTCCATTTGGCGGGCGAGAATCGCCCGACCGATGTCGCCGATTTTGCTCGGGGCAACACCGACCTCACTCGCACGTTGTGCGAGTCCATCCATGCGACCGGGCGGTCAATTCACTTGGTTCTGGCTTCGTCTACTCAGGCCGAGAGCAATAACCCCTATGGCCAAAGCAAGCGTGCAGCGGAGGTGGCGGTCGAGTCGTTTGCCGGCGAGTCGGGTAACCCCTCCGTAATCTATCGTCTGCCGGGTGTGTTCGGCAAGTGGTGCAAACCCAACTACAACTCGGTTGTGGCCACATTTTGCTACAACACAGCCAGGGACCTACCGCTTCAAATCGACGATAAGACGAAGACTCTACAACTTGTCTATATCGATGATCTGGTCGATGAACTCTTGCGTGCCCTGGATAATGCCAAGCCTGGTTTGGCATGGGGAAAGGTGGCCCCGATTTATGACATCACCGTGGGTCAACTGGCTGAGAAGATTGCTGCCTTCAAGAATTGCCGGACTAATTTATTTTTGGAGCATGTCGGTACCGGAATTACCCGCGCGCTTTATTCTGCGTATATCAGCTACTTGCCGCCGGAGCGGTTTGTCTACGACCTTCCGCAGTATGGCGATGCACGCGGTGTTTTTGTCGAGATGCTGAAGACTACAGACTGCGGGCAGTTTTCCTTCTTTTCTGTAAATTCGGGCGTGACGCGCGGATCCCATTACCACCACAGCAAGACCGAGAAATTCCTGGTCATAAAAGGCGTGGTGCGGATGCGTTTTAGACACATTGTGACGGGCGAGACCTGCGAGGTGATGGTTTCAGGCGACAAACCGCAGGTAGTAGATACTATCCCGGGCTGGGTGCATGACATCACGAATGTTGGCGACGATGAGGTGCTAGTCATGCTCTGGGCAAACGAAGTCTTCGATCGTCAAAGACCCGACTGTATTCCCTGTGACGTTTAGAAATTCAAATATGAAAAAACTCAAAGTCATGACCGTCGTCGGCACGCGGCCCGAGATCATTCGTCTGTCACGCGTGGTGGCTCAATTGGATGCGTATTGCGACCATCTGCTGGTACATACCGGACAAAATTACGACTACGAGCTGAACCAGGTGTTTTTTGACGACCTGGGCGTGCGCAAGCCAGATTTCTTTTTAAATAGCGCGGAAGGCAGTAGCGGTGCTGCACATACCATAGGCAATATTATTATTTCCATAGACCAGGTCTTGGCCGAGGTGCAGCCTGAGGCCATGTTGGTGCTGGGGGATACCAACAGTTGTTTGTCAGTGATTCCGGCCAAGCGCCGCAAGATTCCGATCTTTCATATGGAAGCAGGTAACCGTTGCTTTGACCAGCGTGTGCCCGAGGAGACCAATCGCCGTATCGTCGATCACATCGCCGATGTCAACCTTACCTACAGCACGATTGCCCGTGACTACCTTCTGCGCGAAGGCTTGCCGCCGGACTTGATCATCAAAACGGGCAGCCCGATGTTTGAGGTGCTGACGCATTACCGCTCAAGAATTGATGCTTCTGACGTGCTGACTCGCCTAGATCTTACAGAGGGTGGATATTTTGTTGTCAGCGCGCATCGTGAAGAAAACATCGAGTCCCCACAGGCGTTTGGCAAACTGGAGGCGGTGCTCAATGCCGTGGCCGAAGACTATGGTTTGCCGGTGATTGTGTCCACACACCCGCGCACGCAAAAGCGCATTGACGACACAAGTGTCACCTTTCACCCGCAGGTGCGCTTGCTCAAACCGCTGGGTTTTCATGACTACGTAAAGCTGCAACTTTCGGCGCGTGCAACTTTATCAGATAGTGGCACTATCAATGAAGAGTCATCAATCTTGAATTTTCCGGCACTGAACCTGCGTGAAGCACATGAGCGCCCCGAGGGCATGGAAGAAGCTGCTGTAATGATGGTTGGGCTTGAGGTTGAGCGCGTGCGCCAGGGCCTGACAATTTTGGCTGCCCAACCGCGCGGCGCAGACCGCACTGATCCGCACGGTATCCGCCAAGTTGCGGACTACAGCATGCCTAATGTGTCTGACAAGGTGTTGCGCATCATTCATAGTTATACGGATTACGTGAACCGTGTTGTGTGGAAGAAGTACTGAGCACGCGAACAATGCGCCTGCTCGTAGTTTCACAGTATTTTTGGCCTGAGAATTTCAGGATCAATGATTTGGTCGCTGAGTTTTCCCGTCGTGGCCATCAAGTTACCGTATTGACCGGCTACCCAAATTATCCAGATGGCAAGATTTTTCAGCAATTTCTTGACGATCCTGCTTTTTATTCGAATTTCGAGGGGGCTGATATTGTTCGCGTTCCGCTGATGCCCAGGGGCCAAGGCGGATTGAAATTGATATTGAATTACCTGACCTTCGCGGTTAGCGCCTCGGTTGTTGGCCTTTTGAAATTGCGTAGCCATCAGTTTGACGTTATTTTCACATACCAACTTTCACCCGTCACGGTGGGTTTGCCCGCTGTATTAATCCGGGCAGTCAAGAAGGTACCGATGGCATTATGGGTGCTGGACCTATGGCCCGAAACATTGCAAGCGATCGGGGCGGTTCGTTCAAAAATACTGCTGCATCTCGTTGGAAAATTGGTTACGAGCATCTACAAGCGTTGCGATTTGATCCTTGGGCAGTCACAAAATTTTGTCCCAGCGATCGCCCAATATGCCGGGAGACGAGCGCGGATCGAATATTTTCCAAGTTGGTCTGATACGGCCTTCATTGCGAAACAAGGCGAAGCTGCATTTGAAGTCTCTGTAAAGCCGGGTAGCTTCAACGTCCTGTTTGCCGGCAATATTGGTGAAGCTCAGGATTTTCCTGCCATCCTTGATGCTGCGGAAAGATTGAAGGGGTTTTCAAAAATCCGCTGGTTGATTGTTGGTGATGGACGGATGGCCGGATGGGTGGTTGAAGAGATCAAGGCTCGTGGACTTGAAGGTTGTGTGTCACTACTAGGGCGATTTCCGGTTGAACGCATGCCATCGTTTTTCAAACATGCTGACGCTCTTCTTGTTTCTCTGAAGGGCGAGCCAGTTTTTGCGTTGACCATTCCAGGCAAGCTTCAATCCTATCTGACGGCGGGGAAACCCATATTAGCCATGCTCAACGGTGAGGGGGCAAGGGTTATCAATGAATCTGGCTCTGGACTGACTTGTCCTGCTGGTGACTCTCAGGCGCTTGCAGATTCAGTTTTGAAACTGTCTGCCATGGCTTCCGAAGATCGAGAAAAAATGGGTAGAAAAGGTTTGGAATACAGCAAGCGAGAGTTTGATAGAAGCAGTTTGATTGCCAAGCTTGAGAAAATGCTTGATCAACTTCAAATTGCCAAGTCGGATTGAGAAATTGATGCTGCGCGATATGCTCAAATAAGGATATAGACGGAGAGAATGAAACGGCTCGTTGATTCGTTGCTGGTTTGCATCGCGGTACTGGTGTTGTTGGTACCTGTTGGCATAGTCGCTCTTCTGGTCAGGCTGACTTCAACTGGTCCGGTGTTGTATTGGTCTGATCGCGTTGGCCGGAAAAACAGGATCTTCAGAATGCCCAAGTTCCGTACCATGCGGATTGATACGCCAGCGGTTGCCACGCACTTGCTGACGAACCCGCAAGACTACATAACCCCTGTCGGATCTTTCCTGCGAAAATCGAGCCTTGATGAATTGCCTCAGTTGTGGAGCATTCTCGCAGGAGACATGAGCTTTGTCGGACCACGGCCTGCGTTATTTAATCAACATGATCTTATCGAGTTGCGAACGAAACTCGGTGTTCATGAACTGGTGCCGGGGCTGACCGGCTGGGCGCAGATTAATGGCCGGGACGAGTTGCCGACCTCCGAAAAAGTCGCACTGGATGTCGAGTACATGCAGCAGCGTTCATTCGGATTTGATTGTTACATTCTCTGGAAGACGGCAATCAAGGTTGTAAAGCGCGATGGTGTTTCGCACTGAAGAGGCTTCGTGACTAAAGTACAATGACAAGCTTGACAACTGAAGTCGGCTTGCGACCACATTCATCGATGGGCTCCCCCTTTTTTTCAAAGCGTGTTCTGGCCATAGTTCATGACCTTGTTGCGGTGGTCGTGTGTTGGTTCCTCGCCTACTGGATACGCTTCAACCTTGATCTTCCAGAACCCTATCTGACCAGCGCGAGTCAGGTTTTGTTAGTTGTTGTGTTCATTCATGCGCCGGTATATTGGTTGTTCGGTCTTTATCGCGGGATCTGGCGCTATGCCAGCCTGATGGATCTGCGGCGAATCATTCTGGCAGTCGGTCTCTCGGCGCTGCTGGTTGCGGTTGCCGTGTTCATGCTCTCGCTTCCTTCAATCCCACGCTCGGTCCTGGTGTTGCATCCGATTCTTCTGGTCATGACCATGGGCGGGAGCCGCTTTGCTTATCGTGCCTGGCGTGATCGTACACTGTATGGCCGCATGATGATTGGTGGGGAACCGGTTCTTGTGTTGGGCTCTGGCGATGGGGTTGATCGCCTGCTCAGAGAGTTGGCGCATTCGCCTGACTGGAGCATTGTCGGTCTGCTGAGCGGGGACTCTTCACGTGTCGGGCATGAGTTGCGCGGTGTCAAGATTCTCGGCTTGATCGACGATCTGCCAAAATGGGCCGGGCAACTGTCGGTAACGAAGGCCATTGTCGCCATGCCGGAAGCTTCTCCGGTCGAGCGTCGCCATGCCATTGGGGTCGCCGTTCAGTCTGGACTCTCGGTGCTGACCGTTCCCAGCCTTGAGGACATGTTGGCTGGCAAGGTGGCCATATCCCAGATTCGCCAGGTGCAACTTGAGGACCTGCTTGGGCGTGAGCCGGTTCGACTTGATGATTGTGGGCTGATCGGCTGGCTCAGTGATCAGGTGGTGCTGGTAACGGGGGCCGGCGGGTCGATCGGGTCGGAACTGGTGCGCCAGATTGCACAATTCAAACCACGTTTGCTGGTGTTGCTTGAACTGTCGGAATTTGCGCTTTATCAGATCGAACAGGAGTTTCTGCAACTGTTTCCGGCGGTACAGATTGCTTGTGTAGTCGGCGATGTCAAGGATGCCGGTTTTCTGGATCGGGTGTTTTCCAGTCATAGACCATCAGTGGTTTTCCATGCTGCTGCCTACAAGCATGTGCCCTTGATGGAAGGCGATAATGCCTGGCAGGCCGTCCGCAACAATGTGCTGGGTTCAAAATGTCTGGCCAAGGTTGCACAGTATTACGGCGTCAACAAATTGGTACTGATCTCGACCGATAAGGCGGTCAATCCGACCAATGTCATGGGGGCAAGCA
>CAIVZW010000015.1 GCA_903910495.1 uncultured beta proteobacterium | reverse complement strand
TCGATTACGAAAACACGCAACTACCATCCCGATACCCGAAAAATAGTAGAACACTGGTATTGCAAACTGCCAACCAAGGCTGCGAATTATCCGCTAAATCAGGGGATTTTTCCAGCCCCAGTCTTGTCCAATGGGGTATGAGTCTGAGCGAGGGGTGTGAATCCAACGGGGTTTGAGTCTGAACAGGTAGCCGGAATCGATCAATATGCGAGGCATGGTGATCGACATGAACGACGAACAACTGAGAACCTTGGCGGATTTGCAAGGATTTTTGGACGGAACCGTAATGATGGATTTTGCGGTAGCGGCAGAGGAACGCTATTCGTTCATTGCGCGCACCGTCAAACGCTTTAGCTATGGCCGGCTGAAGCGAACCGACAAGGCCATCGTGCTACGCTTTCTTGAACGAGTCAGCGGTTATTCGCGCCAGCAGGTTGCACGCCTGGTCAAACGCGGAAGTGAACGACGGGCACTGATCAAACGTTACCGCGGTTCCCGCACCAGCTTTGCGCGGACCTACACGGGCGCGGACATTCTCCTGTTGGCCAAGACTGACACGCTACACGGCACGCTCTCTGGCCTAGCGACCAAGAAGCTCATGGAGCGAGCCTACGACCTCTTTGGCGATGGCCGCTATCAACGGCTGGCCGCCATCTCGGTAGCGCACCTGTACAACCTGCGGCAGCGACCGAGCTATCAGCATCAGCGACAGGTCTGGACCAAGACCCGGCCCACCGGCATCCCCATCGGTGAGCGTCGCGCCCCGGCGCCGAACAACCGCCCTGGCTACCTGCGCGTCGATAGCGTCCATCAGGGCGACCAGGACGGCATCAAAGGCGTGTATCACATCAACGCTGTCGATTGCGTGACCCAGTACGAGGGCGTTGCCACCTGCGAGCGCATCAGCGAAGCCTTCCTCATTCCAGTGCTTGAAGCCCTGTTGCACAGCTTCCCGTTTGTCATCCTCGGCTTCCACACGGACAACGGTTCCGAGTATATCAACCGTGATGTCGCGAAGTTGCTCAACAAGCTGCTGATCGAAGAACAGACCAAGTCACGTTCCCGCCACAGTAACGACAACGCTCAGGCGGAATCCAAGAACGGCGCCATCGTGCGCAAGCATCTGGGCTACGGTCATATCCCGCAACGCTTTGCCGCGCCAGTCAATGCCTTCTGCCGCGACTACCTCAACCCCTACGTCAATTTCCACCGGCCCTGCCTGTTCGCTGAAACCATCACCGATGCCAAGGGCAAGCAGCGCAAGCGCTATCCGTACAGGCTGATGATGACGCCCTACGAGAAGCTCAAGTCATTGCCGCAAGCCGAGACATTCCTGAAACTCGGGGTCAATTTCGAACAACTCGATGCGCAAGCCAGGTCAATGAGCGACAATGATGCGGCAGAGCAAATGAATGCGGCGCGTTCTGCACTCTTCAAAACCATTTTTAACCGATCGAAAACGGCGGCCTGACCCGAGAAAAAGCGTAAAGCGGAGGGGCTGTGGATATGTGGATAGCTCGCCTGACGGCGACCTTCCCACATACCCACAACCCCGCCAAAAGCAAAACCTTTTTTGATAAATAATTCAACTTCAAAAACGATCGCTCAGACTCATACTTGGATTGGAATGTACTTTGCGGAATGGATTGACAGCCTGGCCTGTAGGCGGGTGAGTACTTCGGGACGCAGGACCTCATCGGGTATCTCCTTCGACATCAGGCCGCG
>CAIVZW010000014.1 GCA_903910495.1 uncultured beta proteobacterium | reverse complement strand
TATCGCCTTCAACCGCAAGGATGACTTGCAGGCCGAATTCGTTGGTCGCGCTTTTCGCCTGAAGCAGGTTCACCTGAACCAGTGTTTTGTTCCGAGTTCAGAGGGGCAGGTTCGCGCGGTACTTGCCGGGTGGGGGGCCAGCGTGGTTCCTGAACTGCTGGTTCGACCGCTCATTGCATCGGGCCAGATCATCGAGCTCGTGCCTGCGGCAGCTCTTCACGTAAACCTTTACTGGCATTGCTGGAATCTTGATTCACCCTTACTCAAGGCGCTAACAACAGCCATCACTTCCGCCGCAGATAACGCCTTGAAGCACACAAAAATATAGGACGACATCGCGCTCTCGACAATACTAAACACGGCGCACAACATCATCAGGATCATCTCACGCAGATCGTGTCGTTGCGCCGGTCCTGTGCGCGCGTCGGGCAATCCCCAAAAGGCTTCCGTCAGCGTCATCTCCAACTCAACAAAAATCGAGAGAAGACCCGATTCCACCTGAGTTTACAAGCCCCTGTCATAAGCCATTATCTGCAATTATCTTTTCTTCAGGATTTACGACATTTGCGTATGCGATAGCCCTCTTCGTCGTGTGAGTAATGACTACCAGAAGCGCACTTGATTCACCGCGCAGGCTGCGGCCTCGATGCGGAATCGTTGAATCGAAGTAGGCGCTGTCGCCAGGAGACAAGACCCAGGTTTTGGTCCGGCCATCGATTACCGCCTCGAACTCGACTTCGCCGGACAGAATGAACATGAACTCCTCACCGATATGTTCAAAACGAATCTGCTTGTCGACCTCGGACGGGAAGACCATGACGAACGGCTCCATCTGCTTGTGATGGCGCTTTTGAGCGAGTGCTATATAGTCGTAGCCAAACGAACTACCGCCCTTGATTACCATCTCGCGCTCCCAAGAACGCACAATACAGATTGTCTCGTCATGATTCGGCGAACTGTCCGTACCAAGCAGATCGGCGACGTCGGTGTCAAGCACCTGAGCGATTCTGACCAAGGTACCGATCGGCGGGATCAGCTTTGAGTTCTCGATCTTCGACAGATAGCCTTTTGTAATCCCCGCAGCTATGCCAAGTCTGTCTTGGGTCAAGCGCCTCGCCGCACGCAATTCAAAAATTCGCTTGCCCAACCGCAGTTCAACCGGTGTCAGTGCGTGTTCTTTGGAATCACGTGGCGAAATCGTCATCGGAACTCTCGTTGTACATCATGTTGGGGTTAATTTTTTGATTATAGGCGGGAATTGATCAAAATTGGCGGCCCAAGCGCGTTGATACTCGAGAATATGAGCAACCCGGTTAGCGGTCTCGGGACTATAAAGTCTGCCAAGCAGATAAAGAATAGTGTCGATACAAAGTGAAACGCCGCCGCCGGTAACAACAGTCCCATTATCTACGAGACTCGCTTCGCGCACGTCAATGGCGGGATACGTTGATCGCATCGTATCGAGAGGCGACGTTTCCGGTGGTACGACTTCGCGCTTTGTTGTCGCGCTCTTGCCATCCAGTATGCCGGCAGATGCGAGGATCATGGCTCCCGTGCAAAGTGACGCCATCAG
>CAIVZW010000013.1 GCA_903910495.1 uncultured beta proteobacterium | reverse complement strand
CGTGTTCCTAGCGTTTCTTCGAGAATGATGCCGCCAAACGCAAACAGCAGAGCCGTGACTATCGGAACGTGAACTCGAGGCAGGACTTGAAAACGCCTGGGTTGAGGAAGCGCACCCTTTGGTTTGGCCAGATCGCTTTCCGGCCGCTTGTCAGAATCCCGCAATTGGCTTTTACTACCCGCGACCGCCTGATCTTTAGTCAATACGTTGCGTTTATGCCCAACGCTTTCTTCGGGTATTTTATTCGGCTCGGATTCCGCCTGAGGCATCGGTGATTGGCCATTCGCCGCAGTATCCAGTGAGTGAGGAACGGGTCCGGGAGAAGTCTTTGTCGTCCGGATTTGTTCAAGCAGCGCCTTGCAATCCGCGCGCGTCGGCGCTTCGAGAATAGCCTGCTCGAGAATCTTGATCGCCTGATCGTTGCGTCCGTAGGCCAAGTAAACCTTGGCTTCGTCCAAAGGGTCAGGAGTGTCGCGGCTGATCATGATATGAATGAGGCATAATGACGAAAAAGAGAGCGATGTTGAGCGGCATGCTTACCCAAAAAACTGACGGGTCTCCAGCAAGCACATTATTCGTTGCTGCACGTCCGAAACCGAACACGGTATCCGTAAAATAGTCAAATCATAGCGGAAACAGATAGATCGTACCCATACAGTGACAAAAGAACTTGCGTTAAAAATTGTTGCCATGAAAAGTGACAGGGAAAAGCTGCTAGCATGAAGAGCAGCCTTTTCAGGCGAAAACCCGAAACATTCCGGAGATTGTTGCCATGAAATCAGCCTCGCTTGCGTTCTTGATCGCTTTGATTGCCCTCATGACCTCCTCGCCACCGGTCTCGGCTGCAGAAAAGGCCAAGCCGCTGATTGTGGGCATGGAACTCGCCTATCCTCCGTTTGAAATGACCGATCACAGCGGCAAGCCTTCCGGCATCAGCGTCGATCTCGCTACGGATCTGGCGAAAAGCCTTGGACGCCCCGTGGTCATCCAGAACACGTCGTTCGACGGACTGATTCCGGCGTTGAAGACCGGCAAGATCGATCTGGTGATTTCTTCGATGACGGCGACCGCCGAGCGGGCACAGGCGATTGACTTTTCGGAGCCCTACCTGACAACGGGGCTCTGCCTTCTCCTGAAAAAGGATTCGACGGCCAGGACCATCGATGATCTTGATCAGGCCGGAGTCAGGATCGCGGTCAAGAAGGGGACGACGGGGCATCTGTATGCCAGCAACCGGCTGAAGAAAGCCGAACTGCTCGTGCTCGACAAGGAATCGGCCGCCGTCCTCGAGGTTTCCCAGGGCAAAGCCGACGCCTTCATCTACGACCAGATGTCGACCTATCAGAACTGGCAACGCAACGCCGCCACGACACGCGCAGTTCTCGAACCCTTTCAGAAGGAAACATGGGCGGTCGGCATCCGTAAAGGTAATGATGAACTCAAGAGCCAGGTGAATAAATTCATCAAGGAGTACCGCGAGAAGGGGGGCTTTACGCAACTCGGTGAGCGTTACCTTAAAGAGATGAAAGGCGAGTTCAAACGCCTGGGGTATTCGTTTTTTCTCTAGTTTGGAATGCGGAGAAAACCCTTGGATTTTTTTGTCACACAGCGCCACGGAGGCCTCGTTACTCTGGCTGCCCGGATTATTTCCTGGTGCCTTGTCGCCTTGCTGGCCTCGGCCGTGTTCAGCTTTGCGTTCAGCCAGCTAAATTACGGCTGGAATTGGGAAGCCATCTGGCAGTACCGGCAAAAGTTTTTGCAGGGATGGCTGATGACCGTGGCAATTTCCGCGGCAGCCTTGGTGGTCAGCCTGTTCATCGGCTTGCTGACGGCTTTGGCACGGCGCTCGGCCTTTCTTCCGCTGCGCTACTCGGCCGTTCTCTATATTGAAGTCGTTCGTGGCACGCCGCTACTGGTTCAGATCCTCATCCTGTTCTACGTTGTCGCCAACGCTTTTGGCCTCGAGAACCGCTACCTCGTCGGGGTGCTTGCGCTCTCCCTGTTTGCCGGCGCCTATCTGGCCGAGATGATTCGTTCAGGAATTGAAAGCATCCGTGATTCGCAGTTGGAATCGGCCCGTGCCATCGGCCTGACGCGCGCTCAAACCTACCGTTACATCATTTTTCCCCAGGTCGTGCGCCAACTTGTGCCGCCGCTGACCGGCCAGTTTGCCTCGATCATCAAGGACTCCTCCCTGCTGTCGATCATTGCCGTCAGCGAGTTCACCCTGAACGCCCAGGAGGTCAACGCCTTCACCTACAGCACCCTGGAGAGCTACCTGCCGCTGGCGGTCGGCTATCTGCTGCTGACGCTTCCCGTGTCTCTGTTCAGTCGCATCCTGGAACGGAGATTTCGCTTTGCGGCTTGAATTCAGCCATATCTGCAAGCGCTTTGGCGATCATCAGGCGCTGCGCGACGTCACGCTGCCGATTCCGGAATTCCAGTCACTGGCCATCATCGGGCCGTCGGGAGGCGGCAAAACGACACTGCTGCGGATTATTGCCGGACTTGAAACACCGGAATCGGGGAGCCTGAGCATCGACGACCAGCGGCTGGATTTTTCGGAAGAATTCCTGCTCTCGCATCGCCGCAGCATTGGCACGGTTTTTCAGGCCTACAACCTGTTCCCCCATCTTTCTGCCCGTGAAAATGTGCTTCTGCCGCTGACCAAAGTTCACGGTTTATCGACGATCGAAGCACACGAGACAGTAGCCGCCTTGTTCGACCGGTTTCAACTGTCTGCCCACGCCGACAAGCGCCCCGCAGAACTTTCCGGAGGCCAGCAGCAGCGGGTGGCGATTGTCCGTGCCATCGCCATCAAGCCGCGCTTTCTTGTTTTTGACGAACCCACCTCCGCCCTTGATCCGGAGATGACGGCAGAAGTTCTCGACTTCATCGCGGAACTGCGCACTGAGGGACGCAATCTGATCATCGTCACGCACAACATGGGCTTTGCCCGTGAAGTGTCCGACCAGTGCATCTTTATTGCCGACGGGGGTATCCTGGAGGCGGGCCGGTCATCCGACCTGTTCGGTAATCCGAAGAACCCCCTGCTGGTGAATTTTCTGGCCAAGGTGCTTCGCTACTGAATTCGCGTCACCCTGCAAAGGCTGATTTATTCGTCACCCCGGCGAAGGCCGGGGTCCAGTTCGTTGATTATTCTGGCTCTGCACCCCAAGGGCACTTGAGCCCAAGGCCCCGTTGCCTGCGGGGCGCTTTCGCCGGAATGACGAATTTGGAATACTTCAGAGTTTCCCCTAATGGATAATCCGGATTGAATACTCTGCCCATCCCTAGCCTTGCCGATCACAACCGGAAACGCTTCATCGCGTTTCGGGTGTTGTTCAATGCGCGCTTCTACTATCCGGTACTGGCCGTACTGTTTCTTGACCTGGGGCTTTCGGCGACCGAATACACGCTACTCAATTTTGTCTGGGCCATCGTCATTGTCCTCGCCGAAGTGCCGTCAGGCGCGCTGGCTGACCGTGTCGGACGCCGTCCTCTGATCATCGCGGCGGCCGTCTGCATGGTGCTCGAGATGTCGGTGCTGCTCGTCGCGCCGCTCAACGGCGGACTGAGCTTGCTGCTGTTCTGCCTGGTCAATCGGATGCTCAGCGGCCTTGCCGAGGCCTTGGCCAGCGG
>CAIVZW010000012.1 GCA_903910495.1 uncultured beta proteobacterium | reverse complement strand
GGTTATTCCGATATAGACGCCCCACAAGCCCTTGGCGGTTTCGGCAATGCGCGGGGTCATCTTGGCATCCTTCATCGGACCCGGCGTCTCGGCCTTGAACATTTGCCGGCCACCGATGCCCAGCAACGGAAGTATCGCTACGGCCAGAACAATCAGCCCCATCCCGCCCACCCAGATGAGCTGGGTACGCCAGAAATTGATCGATGGCGGCATTTTATCGAGACCGGAGAAAACCGTGGCTCCGGTTGTTGTCAGCCCGGACATCGCTTCAAAATAGGCGTCGGTGAAACTGGCATCAAACTGGATGATAAGCGGTAAGGCTGCGAATGCCGGCAGCACCGTCCATACCAGAGCCACCATCAGAAACCCGTCACGTATCGTCAGGTCGCGCTTGTCCCTGTACGTAATGAGCCACAAAATGAGCCCGGCGCCCAGAGTCAATAAAATGGCTTCATCAAAAGCGCTTTCCGCACCATCATGCAAACCCCACGAGACAGCCACGGGGAGCAGCATGGTCAGGCCGAACATGAAGATGACCAGCGAGAGGGCACGAATGACCGGAAAAAGACGTTTCATTGCAATGGCTTAGAAAAAATGGAATGACACTTCGAAAAGCTGTTCGACCTTCTTCATCACTTTTTTGCTCAGACAGAACACGATGACCCGGTCGCCGCTCTCGATCATGACATCTTTGTGCGCAATCAGTACTTCCCCTTTACGGTTCTTGAGCAGGCTTTCAGAGCCCGGCGCAGCGTCTGGCTTGTCGATATTACGTACGATTGCCGAGATGAATGCACCTTCGATTACCGGTAGATCGCCAATCCGTTTGCCGACAACCCGCGAGCTTTTCTCGTCACCGTACACGACTAGCTCGCTCGCTTCGGCGGCACCGCGGCGAAGGCTATGCACTTTGACCACAAAGCCATGGCGTACATGCGTGAGCAGATCACCGATCGAAACCAGCGCAGGGGAAATGGCAATATCGATCGGCCCCCCCTGAACCAGATCGGCATAGGCACGCCGGTTGATCAGTGCCACCACCCGCTGGCAACCCATGCTCTTGGCCAGCGAAGCCGACATGATGTTGACTTCTTCGTCATTGGTTACAGCCAGAAACAGGTCCGTTTCGTCAATCGCTTCATGTTGCAACAGTTCCTCGTCGGTTGCGTCGCCGAATAACACCAGGCCGTTCCCGAGATTGTTGGCTATCGTCCGGGTGCGCGCTCTGTTGCTCTCGATGACCTTCACCGTACACCGTCCTTCTAGCCTTTTTGCAACGCGCAGGCCGATATTCCCACCGCCGGCAATGATCACACGACGCACCGGGGTCATCATCCGGCGCAATCCGGTCATGACCCTACGGATATGCTCGTCAGCAGCGAGAACGAACACCTCGTCACCGTCTTCAATGATCGTATTGCCCGTGGGCAATACGGCATGATCACGCCGAAAAATGGCTGAAATTCGTGCGTCCGCTTCACGGCCCAGAAGTTCGCGCATCTCCTTTATCGGCTTGCCCACCATCAAGCCCCCGGCATTAGCCTTTACTGCGACCAGCGCCACGCGATTATTGGCAAACGACAATACCTGCAGTGCTTCAGGGAATTCAACCAGTTTCACCAAATAGTCCGTGATCACCTGCTCCGGACAAAGTGCATAATCGACGGCGAAATTTTCTTCCGACAACAACCCGGGGCTGTCCAGGAACTCGGACGAGCGCAGGCGTGCGATGCGCGTCGGTACGTTGAAAACCGTGTGCGCCAGTTTGCAGGCAACGAGATTGGTTTGATCGCTCTGCGTCAGGGCTATCAGCATGTCTGCATCCTCCAGCCCGGCGTCACGCAGGACCGTCGGCAGGATGGCGTTTCCGCAAACCGTGCGCAAATCGAAACGGACCTGCAGGTATTCGAGACGGTCACGATCCGTGTCGACAACGGTAATGTCGTTTTTCTCTGATAAGAGGCTTTGCGCAACACTGGCGCCGACCTGCCCAGCCCCGAGGATGACGATTCTCATTATTTACCCCTGATCCTGATGATGCCGCTTATTGTTCCCGTTCTTCACTGCGCCGGCCAAGGTTCAGCCCCAACTGTTTCAGCTTGCGATACAGATGCGTACGCTCAAGACCTGTCCGGTCAGCAACCCGCGTCATGTTGCCTCGTTCGCTTTTCAGGTGATGTTCGAAGTAAAGCCGTTCGAACGCTTCGCGCGCCTCGCGCAGCGGCTGATTGAACAATGGCAGTGCCGGGGGCGGTTTTGGCGAGTCCCCGGCATCGCGCCTCAGGAGTGTATCCACATCGTCGACCGAAATCTCGTCTTCCAGCGCCGAGAGCGCGAGATTCTTGACCGCTGCCAGCAACTCCGCCCACTCACCCTGCCAATGGTGGAGACGCAGGGCGTTGAGCGCTCCGGTCGAAAATTGCCGGGACGGTACCTCGTTCCTTTCGACAAGGTGTGCCAGCACCAGCGCGGCGATTTCCGGCACATCGTCCGGATGGCCAGCAAGTTGCGGCAAGGCCACCCACACTTCGCCCAGTCGCGCCACGAGAGAAGCGTCCCACCCCGCTTCGCTGAGCACCGAGAGCGGACGGGGACAGGCGACGAACAGCTGGAGGTTGTTCTTCTCAAGCCGTTCCAGCGCATAAACGAGATTCTTCTGCTGCAACTTGCCAAGCAGCATCAGGTCGGCAATGAAGAGAATCCCACCGGCAGCGTTTTCCAGCATCTCTTGCGTCAGAGGCGCGCTGGACGTAGAGAGATCGAGCCAAGGCGTCTTTGCTGCTTGCAGGGTCCGGGCACAGATCTCGGCAATACTGCCGGAAGCGCTCTTGAGAAGCAGCACAGTGGTTTTGGCGGCTGCCTGTTCCAGGCGCTTTTTGAGATCCTTGAGCAGCGGGGAACGGGCAAAGGCATCAAGCGTCAGCGGTGGCTTTTGTGGCAAGACTTCGTGCTTGAGGGCTTTTTTGACGGTGGCCAGCAACTTCTGCAGGGCAATCGGCTTCTCGAGGAAGTCGATGGCGCCAACTCGCGTGGCCTCGACAGCGGAGTCGATCGTTCCATGACCGGACATCATGACCACCGGCATGGTCAGCAAACCGGCCGCAGACCATTCCTTGAGCAGCGAGATTCCGTCCGTATCCGGCATCCAGATATCGAGCAGAACCAGATCCGGGCGTTTCTCGCTGCGCGCCATACGGGCGGCAGCAGCGTTTTCGGCCAGCGCAACGGAATGTCCTTCGTCGGTCAATATCTCGAAGAGTAACTCGCGGATGCCCATTTCGTCATCGACGACCAGTATTTGCGCCATAGTCAGCTCTCTTCAGGTATTTCAGCAATAGTTGGGTTTGGCATCGGCGTCTGAGCCAGCGGCAATCGGATGCTGACCTCGGCGCCCGCCGGCTGGCGATTCTTTATCCGGATCTGCCCCTGATGCTCATCGACAATCTTCTTGACGATAGCCAGTCCAAGGCCAGTTCCACGCACCTTGGTGGTGACATAGGGTTCAAAGACACGGGCCATGATTTCGGGCGGGAAGCCCGGACCGCAATCGGTCACAGCCAGTTCTGCCGCGCCGTCAACACAGCGTGTAATTATCCCGATCTGCGCTTCGTCCATCCCGTCCTGTGCGTCTTCGGCATTACGCAGCAGATTGTGGATGATCTGGCGCAACTGGCTGGCATCCCCCCACACGGCTGACAACCCGGAATCAAGTCTAACATCGATATGGGCATGCGAGGTTTCATACAGACCAAGTACTTCGCCAATCAGGGCATTGAGATCCAGCGCCGCCAATTCGGGCGCCGGCATGCGGGCGTAGTCGGAAAATTCATTGACCATGCGTTTCATGGCCTGTACCTGATTGATGATCGTCTGCGTCGAGCGGTTGAGCATTTCAGCATCACTGCCGCTCAACTTGTCGGCAAACTTGATCTGCAGGCGTTCGGCCGAGAGCTGGATCGGCGTCAGCGGATTCTTGATCTCGTGCGCCAGGCGTCGCGCAACTTCGCCCCAGGCCGCGCTGCGCTGAGCAGCGACCAGCCGAGTGACATCATCGAATACCACCACATAGCCGCCACTGCTCCCTTCCGGAAGCTGCGTTCCACGCAGCAGCAGGATCTGCGGCAGGCCGCCGGGGCGGTCGAGTTCAACCTGTTTCTGCCATTCCTTACGCCCGTGTTCGGCGAAGGCGTCGCGAATCGCCTGGCCAAAAATCTGCTCGCGCGGCCAGGCGTCGATGGGCTCGGCCAGAAGGCCGGTAAACTCATCATCAAGAATGGTCTGTGCGCCCTGATTTATCGTGCGCAGCATGAAGCGACGGTCAAAGACGAGCACACCCGCAGACAAATTGGCCAGGATTGATTCAAGATAGGCCCGCGCCGATTCGACTTCAGCGCGATGGCGCTCGGTGTCACGCCGCGCATCATTGAGCTGGCGCGTCATCTGATTGAAAGACTGGGTCAGCACGCCGAGTTCATCCCGGCTGTAGATGGCCTGACGCGGCGTAAAGTCACCTGCCGCCACGGCCTGAGTCCCCTCGGCGAGAATCGAAAGCGGCGCCGAAAGGCGGCGGGCCAGCACAAAAGCCGTGGCAATGGCCGTGAACAGGGCCAGCAGCACGGTCAAAGTCAGGGTCATGGCGTAAATGCGTGTCAGTCCTTCGCGCCCCAGCGAAAGTTCCTGATAATCACGATAGACTTCCTGCACACGGTCCGCGTTGAGGGCCAGACTCCCCGGAACCGGGTGGGTCAGTTGCAGGATTCGCGTTTCCATGCCCAGTCCAACAGGCGACACCGGAACCAGCACGCGCAGAACCAGATCCTTGCCGCCCGCACTTTCGATTACGCGGTATCCGCGTCCAACCCGGGCCTGGCGCAATTGGTCGAGCGACGGTTGTTCCGGCAGGAATGAGGAGAGATCACTGGTCGCCGTCGACAACAACTGGCCGCCGGTGGTGAACAATGCGGCGAACTGCACGCCGTTTTGCTCGCGCAGGCGACTGAGAACGATGCGACGCTGGGCTTCAGGCTGTTCGCTGATATCAAGGGCCATGGCACGCCCTTTTTCGGCAAGGTCATCGAGCATCGAATCGAGTGCGCTACGCCCGAGATTCAGCCCGGATTCAAGGGCTTTCTCGACGCGCACGTCAAACCACGTCTCAATGCTCTTGGTGACGAACTGCACCGACACCGCGTAGATCAGCACGCCAGGCAAGACCGCCATCAGCCCGAACATCAGCATCAGCCGCAACTTGAGCCGCGAGCCGAAGACCTTGGCGCGATGCTCCTGCCACAGCGCACGAACCTGCCAGGCGATCAGGGCAAAAAGCGACAGTGCAACAATTGCGTTAAGCCCGAGCAACCAGGGGTAATGGCTGGCAAACAGCGCCGTATTGGCACTGGCTGAGGCCAGGAGAAAGAGCAGGATGCCACCGAAAGAGGCGGCTACAATGATGAGGTTTCTCATTTCCCATCACCCGTGGCCGGTGCCGTCATGAGGCCAGGCATAGAGGGAGGAGCGGTCAGTGCTGGCGAGGAAGGTGCGACTGCCGACGGCATCGATGGTGTCGAAGGAGCAACCGGCGCCAGCTCGCTCGGCGTAAAACTCCAGCGCAACCAGTCGGAGGACAGATTCCAGTCCTTGTTGGACAATGCACTGACCTGGAAAGTCTTGGGCATCTGCGTCAGATCCAGCCGCATGCGCAAGGCGGCAAGGTAGATCCGATCGACTCGGAGCTCGTTCTTTTCGAGCACCTGCCAGTTGCGCAGGTGCGACATTACGCGCAGCGCTTCATCGAGCGTGGCATAGCTTTGATGCAAGGCGCCGGTCGATAATCGATACTGGCGGGTCAAGGCATGATAGGAAAGCTGAAAAGTCTTGCCGCGCCGAACGACCTGCTCATCGAACCAGTACCAGCGCGACCGGGTCAGCTCAAAATCAACGGTAAAATAAAGCACAATGCCCTTGTTGACCGCTTCCTCAAGCCGTGAGTTGAAGTTGATGTTGAAATCGGCAGCAAGGCTATAGCCTTCATCGTTAGCCAGTAGTTGCGGGTTACGGATGCTCAGATCCGTTGCCTGCGCCGCAAGCGCGGCAAGCAGCAAAAGCACGCAGAAAAAAACCGGACTAAAAAGATTTTTGTAACAACGCATAATAAAAACCGTCGTTATCTTCCCCGGGCAGCAGTTGCTCATCAAGCAGGCGCCTGGCGTCCGGCTGCCGCACGAGAAAGGCGTCGATCTGCCCTGCATTTTCTTCCGGGAACACTGAGCAGGTCGCATACAGGAGCTTACCGCCGACCTTGAGCAAAGGCCAGAGCACGTCGAGAATGGCGGCTTGCGCCAGGGCAAAGCGCCGGATATCGCTTTCGCGACGTAAAATCTTGATATCCGGATGCCGACGTACCACGCCGGAAGCCGAACAGGGCACATCGGCGAGAATGGCGTCAAAAGCTCGGCCATCCCACCAGTGCCCAGGCTCGTTGCAATCGGCGACCTTGACTTCGGCCAGCAGCCCTAGCCGGTGCAAATTTTCCTCGATGCGTTTCGCCCGATGCGCGTCGATATCAAGTGCCAGCAGATCGAGATCGGACAATTCGAGCAGATGGGCCGTCTTTCCACCGGGTGCTGCACACGCGTCGAGAACTCGCGACCCCGCCGGGGGAGCCAGCAACTCGGCGGCACGCTGGGCACCGGCATCCTGTACCGAGACAAAGCCCTCAAAAAAACCCGGCAGGGCTTCTACCGATACAGGCTTGTGCAAGATCAGACCATGGCAACCGGCCGACCGGGACGACAGACCCGCCGCGTCAAGCTTTGCTGCATAGTCGGACACCGTTCCACGCCGCGGATTGACCCGCAGCGTCATCGGCGGCGGACTATTGTCGGCAGCAACTATCGACGCCCAACTTTCACGATAAGCACGACGCAGGCGCGCCAGCCACCAGCCTGAATGTTGATAACGGGCTGCTTCGTCGCCCGCTGTTGCAGCTAACAGCGCTTCGCGCTGGCGCAGATAATTGCGCAGTACGCCATTGACCAGCCCCTTGAAAACACCACCCGCCAGTTCGCCGGCTGCAGCAACCGCCTGGTCGACCACCATCGGGCTTGAATCAGGGCGCGTCTCGAGGCGGTATAACGCGCCGAGCAGCAGCGCCTGCGTCTCAGGATGGGTCAAGGGTTTGCTCATCAATTGAGCGAGAATGAATTCACCCCAACCATAGCGTCGCAACACACCGTAGGCCACGTCCTGTGCCGCGGAACGCGCAACCGGCGCCTCCTTGACCAGAGAGACCAGAGCTTCGCTCAAGCTCCTCCCGGCATAAACAGCGCTCAGTACGCGTGCCGCCAGCAGCAGACTCCAGCCCAGCGAATCGGAAGCCAGCGCGCTGGGCATGGTCGGCGGGCTGAAATCCGCACCAGCAGCCGGGGGTTTGTCTGTTCCGGGTTTGCGCCGCCGAACCATGCGTGGCGAAGAAGGTGAAGACGACAAGGCAGCATCCGTGATAGGCATTGATTGATTGAGTTTAGCATGATGATGACAAGTTCGGCTGGCGGCGTCCATAATGAACGAATGAACGCATCTTCCCTCAAACGCTACGCCTGGCTGTCGATTGGCAGTGCATTGGCCACCATCCTGCTGTTCCCCCTGCCTGCAGTGGCGTGGAACGCCGCCGGGCACCGCCTGGTTGCGGGGATTGCCTGGGAGTTTCTCGATGCACAGGCACGTTCGGAAGCAACTCGCTTGCTGCGCGAACACCCGGACCATGAGCGCTGGCTCAAGAGAGCCGAACATGGCGACATGGACCGCATCGTCTTTATCGAGGCGTCGACCTGGCCAGATGAAATCCGCCAGGACAAGCGATTCTACAGTGCCGGAATCGACGAGAGCAGACCGCATCTGCCCGGATTCCCCGACATGGAACGCCACCGCGACTGGCATTACGTTAATCGGCCGATTAACGGCGTTTCAAGTGAATATTTCTCACCCGGTCAGATTGACACGCAGCTGGTGGCGCTGGCCAAAACACTTGCAACGAAGGGCGCACCGACACGAGAGCGCACCTATGCCTTGCCCTGGCTCATTCACCTGATGGGAGACGCGCACCAGCCACTGCACACCAGCGTCCGGCTCGACGCTGACGGCAGGTGGGACAAATTGGGAAACGGCATGAGCGTTATCAACCCTTTCAATCCGCGCAAGAATACATCGACCTTGCACACGTTCTGGGACGACCTGCCGGGCGCACCCGGACTGCGTGGCGAGCGTCTCGATATGGCAATCCGGGCTTTGATCGCTGCCTATCCGCGGCCACCGCATTGCGCATCAAGCGAGCAATGGGTCGATGAAAGCTGGCGGATCGCCCGTGGAAATGGCTATCCGCTAGGCCAGGAAACAACGCCAACCATCACTGAAGGCTTCTTCGAAAACAGCCGCGAGATCGCCAAACGGCGCGTTACCGAGGCCGGCTACCGGCTGGCGGACCTGCTCAACCAACTGTTCAATAACGAAGATCCGGTGATTAGCCGCTAACGAAAACCACCGCCAGCCATGACACGCAACCGGTCGACACGCTCTTCGGTGGGGGGATGGGTGCTGAACAGGCCGGCGATGCCGCCACCAGACAGCGGATTCATGATCATCATCTGCGCTGTTGCCGGATGTGCCTCGGCTACCGGCATCGGGATTCCAGGAGCATAAGCATCGATCTTGGCCAGCGCATCAGCCAGCGCATCGGGATCGCCACAGATCTCCGCACCACCGCGATCGGCCTCAAATTCGCGCGCCCGTGAAATGGCCATCTGGATCAGCGAGGCCGCCAGCGGTGCCAGCAAGGCTACAGCGATACTCGCGATTGGATTACCCGGACGACCTTCCGAATCACGCCCGCCAAAAATCATCGTGAAATTGGCCAGTGCCGAGATGGCACCGGCCATGGTTGCCGAAATTGTCGAGATCAGAATGTCGCGGTGTCGGATGTGCGCCAGTTCATGCGCCATCACGCCACGAATTTCCCGTGCGGACAGCAGGTGCAGAATTCCCGTAGTCGCGGCGACTGCGGCATTGTCCGGATTACGCCCGGTAGCAAAGGCGTTGGGCTGCGCCTCGTCGATGAGATAGACACGCGGCATCGGCAAGCCGGCACGCCCGGACAGCTCACGAGCCATGGCGTAAAACTGCGGCGCCGAAGTTTCGTCGACTTCCTGTGCGTTGTACATCTTCAACACCATGGTATCGGAGAACCAGTAGGCGAAAATGTTCATCGCACCGCCGAACAGCAAGGCCATCAGCATGCCCGAAGCCCCGCCGATGGACGCGCCGATGACGCCGAACAAGGCCATGATTGCGGCCATTAGAATGGAGGTTTTTATCCAGTTGCCAAGCATCGTCTTGATCTCCTTATGTCACAGAATTGCTCAGAGTCTGGGCAGTAGATTGGGGACGAACAAAAAAATTCAAGGCGCCAGTTCAAAACGGGCTCCGACCGGAATTCCGGTTCCGGCCAGAAACCGCTCAACCGGCAAGCGCTTGCCACCGGCTTTTTGCAACTCGCTCAGCCGTAGGGTGCCTTCTCCACAGGCGACTACAATGCCATTCTTGCCGGAAGAAAGAACAGCGCCCGGCTCTCCCGATCCACTCTCGGCTGTTGCCTTCCAGATCTTGATCGTCATACCGTTCACGACAATCGACGCGCCTGGAAACGGGTTGAACGCCCGCACCTGCCGGTCCAGATCGTCAGCCGGCAAGTGCCAGTTAAGTGCGGCTTCTGATTTCTCGATCTTGGCGGCATAGCTCACTCCGGAATCTGATTGTGGGCACAGAGGTAAGGGCAATTTTGCGAGCGCCTCGACGATCAGGCCGGTACCCAGTTCGGCGAGTTTGTCGTGCAAGCTGCCTGCTGTTTCAGCGCCACTGATCGGCAGCGTACCGGAAAGCAGCACCGGCCCGGTATCCAACCCGGCCTCCATCTGCATGATGCAGACGCCTGTTTCGGCATCACCGGCTAGAATCGCCCGCTGGATGGGTGCCGCACCGCGCCAGCGCGGCAACAGTGAGGCGTGAATGTTGATGCAGCCAAAGCGGGGCATGTCAAGCACCGCCTGTGGAAGAATCAGGCCATAGGCCGCGACAACCATTGCCTCGGCACCAACTGCTCGTATCCGCTCCTGGGCCACCAGATCTTTCAAGGACAGGGGCTGAAAAACCTCGATTCCAGAAGCCAGCGCCCGTTCCTTTACCGGCGAGGCTCGCAAAGCCATGCCTCTACCCGAGGGACGATCCGGCTGAGTAAGTACCAGCTTAACCTGATGCCCAGCAGCCAGAATGGCCTTGAGTGCCTGTGCAGAAAAATCGGGGGTTCCGGCAAATACAAGTTTCATGCGGTGATCCGTGACTGCTTGATCAACTTGGCCTTGATGCGCGCCTGTTTGAGCAGCGAAAGATGCTCGACAAAAACCTTCCCTTGAAGATGCTCCATTTCATGCTGCAGGCAGACCGCAAGAAGGCCGTCCGAGGCAATCGTCTGCGTCTTGCCATCCAGATCAAGATAGCGCACGACCACACGCTCTGAACGCTCAACCTTGTCGTAGATGCCAGGCACCGAGAGGCAACCCTCCTCGCAGAACTGGACACCATCGCGCTCGACAAGCTCCGGGTTGACCAGCACCAGCAATTGGTCCCGTGTTTCTGAGGCATCAATGACGATAAGCTGCTTGTGAACATCCACCTGTGTGGCGGCCAGACCTATACCCGGGGCTTCGTACATCGTCTCGGCCATATCGCGTGCGAGGCGCCTGATGCTGTCGTCAATCTTTGCAACCGGAACAGCTAGCGTTTTAAGGCGCGGATCGGGAAAACGTAGTATTGGTAGTAGCGGCATAAAAAGCTTGATCGAAGAAGTAATTACGTGCAGAATCTAATGCAACATCTTGAAAAACGGCGCAATATTTGCGCATTGTATGCGATGTCTGCGGCGGGAGCGTGCTGTGAGGATGTGGCTGGGAACAAAGCTCGAAATCTCCTGTACACGATGCTCCGCAAGCATTCACAGACGTTGCCGCCCGTTCGTATGAGGATAACACGATGATTCGCATTATATCCGCGCTCATTCTGCTTGTGACTATCACGCTGAGCAGCGCCGCCGAACAGCCGCTGCAACTTGCAGATAGTGCAACGGATCGACACATTGTTGTACCCGGCGACACGCTCTGGGGAATATCTGCCAAGTTCCTTAAAGAACCTTGGCGCTGGCCTGAAATCTGGCGCATGAACCAGGCGCAGATCAAGAATCCGAACCGGATTTTTCCAGGCGAGGTGATCGTCCTTGATCGTGATGCCAACGGTAAACCATTTCTGCGTATTCAAAATGTCAGATTGCAGCCTCAGATCTATTCCGAACAGATGAATCAGGCGATCCCCCCGATTCCGCCAAACGTTATTGAACCCTTCATTTCTGCACCCCTGGTTATCGAAGTCAATGGACTGGATAGCGCACCGCGCATAGTGGCTACTCAGCAGGACCGCGTATTCCTCGGTAATGGTGACCTTGCTTATGTCGATAATGCTGATCCATCCAAACAGCACTGGCAGATCTATCGTAACGGAAAACCGATGCTTGATCCTGAGGATCCCAAGCTGATTCTCGGTTATGAGGCTTTTTATCTGGGCACGGCATCACAGATCAAACCGGGTCATCCGGCAACATTCACAGTCCTTACTGCAAAACAGGAAATCAGTCGCGGCGACCGCCTGGTTCCCTCTATTCGCCCACCCTTGGTCGATTATGTGCCGCACAAACCCGACTCTCTGATCGATGGTCGTATTATCTCTGTCTATGGTGGCGTCGGCGCGGCCGGACGCGGGTCCATCGTTTCACTTAATCGCGGCACCAAGCATGGGCTTGAAATCGGGCATGTTCTCGCTCTTGAGCGCAACAGGACGGTTGTTGAACGTGACGAAACGGATAAAAAAGTGAATGTACAGATTCCGCCGGAACGAATCGGTCTGATCTTCGTATTCCGTACGTTTGAACGGATTTCTTATGCACTGGTCGTTCAGTCTGAGGGAACCACCGAGGTCAATGACTTCGTCCGCACGCCTTAAGCAATGAGCGCAGGAGAGTCACTCTACAGTTGGCTGCGACTGACGCTCATTGCCGGCATTGGCGGTGAAACGCAGCGAAAGCTGCTTGCCGCTTTCGGACTACCGGAGTCCGTTTTTTCTGCCGGCCGCAGTGCATTGCGCAGTGTCATCGGCGACAAGGCCACCAGCCTCCTGCTCGACACCGACAATGCAGGCCTTGTTGAATCCGCTTGTTCCTGGGCCGAAGGTGCGGATCAGCACATTATCACTTTGGCTGATCAGGAGTACCCTCGGAGCCTGCTCGAGATCCCGGACCCTCCTACACTGCTTTATATCCGCGGCCATCTCGAACTGCTTAACTGCCCGACGCTCGCCATTGTCGGCAGCCGCAACCCGACGCCACAAGGCATACAGAATGCCGAACGTTTTGCTTCCGCCTTTTCCGACGCAGGGCTGATAATTGCCAGCGGCCTTGCCTTGGGTATCGACGCTGCTGCGCATCGTGGCGCCCTTTCCAGATCAGGAAATACCATTGCTATCATAGGAACCG
The DNA here is from genome assembly GCA_903910495.1 of uncultured beta proteobacterium. The sequence goes on along the minus strand of CAIVZW010000012.1, from coordinate 7,295 downwards.
GCATTGATCGCATCTACCCGGCAAGGAACCGTGAACTCGCTCTGGAGATCGGCGCAAGAGGGGCAATTGTCTCTGAATTTCCGATAGGAACGCCGGTCAGTGCTTTTAACTTTCCACGACGTAACCGTCTGATTTCCGGAATTTCACGCGGGGTATTGGTTGTTGAAGCCGCGCAGGAAAGTGGTTCGCTAATTACTGCCCGCCTCGCTGGCGAGCAGGGGCGTGAGGTCTTTGCCATTCCAGGTTCGATTCATTCGCCGCAATCCCGAGGTTGTCACAAGCTCATCAAACAGGGCGCCAAGCTGGTCGAGACAGCGCAGGATGTCATGGAAGAATTATGCTGGAACACCGCATCTCGGGTAATTAGTAGTGAGATCAAGGACGATCCTGACAATTCCTTTGAGCTGCTCTCCATGATGGGCTTTGATCCCTGTGGGCTGGATGAACTTGTAGAACGTAGTGGTTTGACGGCCAACTCACTTTCCGTGATGCTGTTACACTTGGAGTTGGATGGTCGGGTTGCCAGCTTGCCTGGTGGCCGCTACCAGCGCCTTGCTCAAAGCTGATTTCACGGTTTCGTATCGGCGAAGAATTGTTTTACGGCGCTGCCCCGTGGCTCTTGCAATTAAAACATCGATACATTCTGACTTGGTTTTGCTTCGTCCCAATTTATTTCATGCAACCCTTACTTGCCAATCGCGGTATTGTGCTTTTATTATTCTCGGCAAAGCGGTTATGTTTACAGATTCTTTTGTCATATAATTTTACCCCACTCCCAGGCCGATAGACTCCATGAGCAAGAAGCTGATCATTGCCGAGAAACCCTCCGTCGCAGCCGACATCGCTCGCGCACTGGGAGGCTTTACCAAACATGATGACTATTTCGAAAGAGATGACAGCATTATCTGCTCTGCTGTTGGTCATCTGCTGGAACTTGCCTGTCCGGAGGAATACGAGGTCAAGCGCGGCAAATGGTCTTTCGCCCACCTGCCGGTGATTCCACCCTACTTCGCTCTCAGGCCTATTGAAAAATCTGAGCCACGACTTAGGCTGCTGACCAAACTGATCAAGCGCAAGGATGTAAGCAGCCTGGTGAATGCCTGTGACGCGGGGCGCGAAGGCGAATTAATCTTCAATTACATTGCGCAGCATGCAAAAAGTGGCAAATCAGTCGAGCGCCTGTGGTTGCAATCGATGACACAGCAGGCGATCATGGACGGGTTTTCCAGATTGCGCGCCGGATCTGAGATGCAGGGACTGGCCGATGCCGCGGTGTGCCGCTCGGAGTCTGACTGGTTGGTAGGCATCAACGGCACGCGCGCCATGACTGCTTTCAATTCCAAAACCGGCGGCTTTCATTTGACGACTGTTGGTCGCGTGCAGACACCAACTCTGGCGCTGATGGTTGAGCGTGAAGCCAAGATTCGTAAATTTAAACCCCGCCCCTATTGGGAGTTGGAAGCTCTCTTTGCCTGTACCGCCGGTGAATACAAAGGAAAGTGGTATGACGAGAACTTTGCCAAAGGCAAGTCCGAGGAAGACGAACAGCTACGTGCTGACCGGCTATGGGACGAGGCTAGCGCAAGGTCACTGCACGGCAAATGTAAGGGCAAACCCGGGGAGGTCAGTGAAGAGGCCAAGTCAACGACTCAGCTTTCCCCCCTGCTTTATGACCTGACCAGTCTGCAACGGGAAGCCAACAGTCGCTTCGGCTTCTCGGCAAAATCCACGCTCGGCCTGGCGCAGGCACTTTACGAAAAGCACAAGGTGCTGACTTACCCCCGTACTGATGCTCGTGCGCTACCTGAAGATTACCTTGACACGGTCAAGGATACGTTAAGAATGCTTACCGGCGAAGGTGTTGGCAAGGGTCACGACGAAGCAATATTGGCCCGGTTTTCTCCCTTCGCTCACCAGATTCTGGCGCGCAACTGGGTGATGCCGAACAAGAGAATTTTTAACAACGCCAAAATTTCTGACCACTTCGCCATTATCCCGACGCTACAGGCACCCAAGCATCTTTCCGAACCCGAGCAGAAACTTTACGACATGGTCGTCAAGCGTTTCCTTGCCGTTTTTTATCCAGCTGCGGAATATTTGATCACTACGCGCATCACACGCGTTAAGGGAGAACCCTTCAAGACCGAAGGTAAGGTTTTGGTCAATCCCGGCTGGCTGGCGGTCTATGGTCGCGAAGCACAGGAGGATGAGCAAGGCAATCTGGTTGCTGTGACCCCCAGGGAAATAGTCGCCACCAATGAGATTGTTATTAACGCTACCGAAACACGGCCGCCACCTCGTTTCTCTGAAGCCACACTGCTCTCGGCAATGGAAGGCGCGGGCAAAATGGTTGACGACGAGGAATTAAAAGCCGCCATGGCTGGCCGCGGGCTCGGAACTCCGGCCACACGTGCGCAGATTATCGAGAATCTGCTGGGTGAGCAGTATCTGCACCGGGAAGGACGCGAACTGCAGCCCACTGCCAAGGCTTTCTCCCTGATGACCCTGCTTAACGGCCTCGGTATCCCGGTTCTCACTGCTCCGGAACTGACTGGCGAGTGGGAATATAAATTGGCGCGCATGGAGCGTGGTGAAATGTCGCGCGATGCTTTCATGAGTGAAATTGCAGCTCTGACTCAGGACATTGTTGATCGCGCCAAGAGTTACGACAGCGACACGATACCCGGTGATTTCGGTGAGCTCACCACACCATGCCCTAAATGCGGGGGGAAAATCAAGGAAACCTATAAGAAATTCCAATGCCAAGCATGTGAATTTTCCTTATGGAAAATTGTTGCCAGCCGCCAGTTTGAACCCGAAGAAATTGAGATCCTTCTTTCTGATCGTACCATTGGTCCTCTCACCGGCTTCCGCAACAAGATGGGGCGACCTTTCAACGCCATTATCCGGCTCAACTCTGAAAACGCTCCCGAATTTGATTTCGGACAGGGAAGCAACGGCGACTCTGGCGGCACGGATGAAGTCGACTTTTCCGGGAAGGAATCGTTAGGCGCCTGTCCAAAGTGCTCGGCACGTGTTTTTGAACATGGCATGGCCTACGTTTGCGAAAAATCTGTAGGCCCTTCAAAAACATGCGATTTCCGCTCCGGCAAGGTCATCCTGCAGCAAGCGGTTGAAACCGAACAGATGCAGAAGTTGCTCGCCACTGGACGCACAGCCTTGCTCAAGGACTTCGTCTCTGCCCGCACACGGCGCAAATTCTCTGCTTTTCTGGTACGAGGAACTGACGGGAAAGTTGGTTTTGAATTCGAGAAAAGAGAGCCGAAGGGCAAGGCAGTTGCTAAGTCTGTAAAAACCTTGCTTGAAAAGTCCGGGCAAAAGTCTTTAGCCAGGAAGCCCAGCGCTCGGAAAATTTCCGGGTAAGGCTGCTGGGTTTTTATTCGCTTTCTGATGAGGACGTTTCACGTGAAACATCCTCATAACAATAAAACTCAGAAAGTTATGACTTTGTCAGCCGCGAGCGTCCATTCAGCCAATTCTGGCAAGGTTCCTATGCTCAAGCCGGATATCAGCGGCAGATCGGACATACCACGAACCAAGGCACAGGTCCTGCACAAGCGAATTTGCGCTCCATGCCCTATCAATTCCTGGAGCATCTGCTGCAATCCGCCTCCTGACTCAGCCCCTGGCTGATTGGGCAGTCCGACGGTAACTGCATCGGACATCATGAAAAGACGAAGATCAACGGTTTCAATCTCCTGCATGGCAATTGACATGGCCAGACGAAGCGCGCTCAACATGCGCTCGCTACCGTAAGCTGGGGCATGAACAATAATCAGAATAGTTTGCAAAAAACTCTCCCAAATGTCTGCCAAGGATCACTGAATCATGCTCTTGGCTGATAGTTACAGCAATAAATTGTAATCAGGGACGAGACGAAAGCCGTTCCTGATCTGCCGTCTCAAGCCATGTCCAATCACCCACTGGCAAGTTATTGGGTAATTTCAGTCCGCCAATCGATATGCGATTCAGTCCTTCTACGCGGTTCCCTGCGGCAGCAATCATGCGTTTTACCAGATGATACTTTCCCTCGGTAACCGTCAGTCTCAGTATTTTCTCTGATTGTAGCTCGCAGGCTTTTGCAGCAATCGGAAGGGCTTCATCGTTAAGCTGGACCCCAGACAACAAGGCTGCAATTAGGAATTCATCAACAGGATGCTTGACACTCACTTCATATACTTTTGATATTTTCTTTTTCGGCGAGGTGTAGGTGTGAATGAACTGACCATCATCCGAAAAAAGCAGAAGTCCGGTAGTATCTTCATCAAGTCGCCCGACAGCCTGAACGCCCCGACCAAGCAAATACTCAGGCAGAAGGGAATAAACACTCGCATGAAACTTCGGCTTATGAGAACACTCACATCGTGAAGGCTTGTTAAGCATAATGTAGGCAAATTTGCGGTAATTCAGAACCAAATCATCTACTGCAAAATTCAGACCTTCTGGCGTAAACTCAGCACTTGGATCTACGCATAAATTACCTCCAACGCTTACTTTTCCGCTGCGAATAAGTGCGCGGGATTCTGGACGACTACCAAACCCCTGTGACCTGAGAATGCGTTCAAGCTCCATCTTCCGCTCCGAAAAAGGGCCTTGAAGATAGAAGCTTCAAGGCCCGTAACTTATTGCTGCTGAAAGCAAAAAAAATTAAACGTCGATATTTCGAGCCGCTAGAGCATTCATCTCTATAAAATTTCGCCTCGGTTCAACCAACTCGCCCATCAGCGTCGTGAAGATTTCGTCTGCACCGATTGCGTCTTCTATCTGTACCCTGAGCAAGCGACGAACTTTAGGATCCATTGTTGTTTCCCAAAGTTGTTCAGGGTTCATTTCACCAAGACCCTTATAGCGCTGTTTGCTAATTCCACGCTCAACCTCACTCAGTAACCAGCGCATGGTTTCTGAAAAACTAGCTACCGACTGCTTTCTTTCGCCGCGAGCGATGAAAGCACCCGGGCCGTATAAACCAGCCAAAATTTCAGCGGTCTTGCGTAGCTGCACATAGTCTCCGCTTACCAGCAGATCTTCATCAATGACTCCGATCTTGAGATTTCCATGATGCAATTTCTCGAGGCGCAACTGCCAGCGTTCATGTACCTCATCGTAACGCGCTAGGATATGAACGCCAATCTTCCTGCCTATAACTTCCATCAAAGCATTTGCACTTACATGCGCTGAGGACTCATCAATCAAATCGATCTTCAGATTGGCATCAATCAGTGCGTGAAGAACCTGCGGGTTTATCAGGTGTGAAAGCCTATTAATGACGGATTCTGCGAGAAGGTATTCACGCGCCAATTCCTCCAGCGCCGTTCCTGAAATTTGGGCGGTTCCTGATTTTGGAGTAAGGAAAGCATCTTCAAGTGCCAGTTTGAGCATGAACTGGTTTAGCGCCTGATCATCCTTTATATAGCGCTCTGTTTTTCCATGTTTAACTTTATACAAGGGGGGTTGCGCGATATAAATATGGCCACCTTCAACAAGTTCCGGCATTTGCCGGTAAAAGAAAGTCAGAAGCAGTGTTCGAATATGCGCGCCATCAACATCAGCATCAGTCATGATGATCAATCGATGGTAACGCAATTTTTCAGGCTTGTATTCGTCCTTGCCGATACCGGTACCAAGGGCAGTAATCAAGGTAACAATTTCCTGCGAGGAAATCAGTTTGTCGAATCGCGCTTTTTCAACGTTGAGAATCTTGCCCTTTAAAGGCAAAATGGCCTGAAACTTGCGATCACGGCCTTGTTTGGCAGATCCGCCTGCAGAATCACCTTCGACCAGATAAAGTTCACAAAGCGCAGGATCCTTCTCTTGGCAGTCAGCCAGCTTGCCGGGCAACCCTACCCCATCTAGCAACCCCTTGCGTCGAGTCATCTCCCGCGCTTTTCGTGCAGCATCGCGAGCCCGGGCCGCTTCAACAATTTTCCCTGTTATAACCTTGGCATCTATCGGACGTTCCTGCAAAAACTCGGTCAGTCTGGAGGCTACAACTTCCTCTACCGCCGCACGCGCTTCAGAAGAAACCAGTTTCATCTTGGTTTGTGACGAAAATTTAGGATCGGGCATCTTGATCGATAAGACGCAAGCCAAACCCTCACGCATATCATCACCGGAAATCTCGACCTTGGCTTTCTTTGCTATCTCATTTTCTTCGATATATTTGTTGATCACGCGCGTCATCGCGGCGCGCAGGCCGGTCATGTGAGTGCCGCCATCAGACTGGGGAATATTGTTGGTAAAGCATAAAACCTGCTCGGCGTAAGTGTCATTCCACTGCATTGCCACTTCGACACTTATCGAACCATTTGGAATAATCGACTCACCGCTTGAAAAAAATACGTTCGGGTGAAGAACAGTCTTTGTTCGATTGATGTATTCAACGAATCCCTTCACGCCGCCCAGAAATGCAAAATCCTCTTCTTTGCCTGTGCGTTGATCAATAAGACGAATTTTCACCCCGTTATTCAGGAAAGAGAGTTCTCGCAGACGCTTGGCAATAATTTCATAATGAAACTCGACTTGGCCAAAAATCTCGTCATCGGCCATGAAGTGTACTTCCGTACCGCGTCTCTCTGTATCTCCGACAATCCTGATCGGTGAAACCTCAACACCGTTCTGAACTTCTACGAGACGGTCAGTTGCCGTCCCACGAATAAAATCTAGTTGGTATTTTTTTCCCTCACGGCGAATTGTCAGACGCAACCATTTGGAGAGGCCATTAACACAAGAAACTCCGACTCCGTGCAACCCTCCAGACACTTTGTAGGAGTTCTGATTGAACTTGCCCCCGGCGTGTAATACACACATGACGATTTCAGCTGCCGAGCGCCTTGGCTCATGCTTATCATCGAACTTGATGCCTGTAGGAATACCACGACCATTATCCGTAACGGAGATGGAGTTATCCGCGTGGATAGTAATAACGATATCGTTACAATGTCCTGCTAGAGCTTCATCAATGGAATTATCAACCACTTCAAAAACCATGTGATGCAAACCAGTACCATCAGAAGTATCACCGATATACATTCCCGGACGTTTTCGAACCGCTTCCAGACCCTCAAGTTGCTGAATACTTGATTCATCGTAAGAAGAAGGGTCATTTTCTTTAATCATTCTCAATCCAATTTCTGTTTCACGTGAAACTATTACAGATTATTGTTAGCAACAGGTAATCAAATCCGCATGGGCATAACAACGTATTTAAATCTGTCGTTACCGGGAATAGTCAACAAGGCACTTGAATTAGCGTCATTGAAACCCCATTCAACAGT
>CAIVZW010000011.1 GCA_903910495.1 uncultured beta proteobacterium | reverse complement strand
CAGACGGGCAACATCATGTTCATCATCGCGGCGGCGGCGATCTTCTCGCTGGCGCTGACACTGGCCAATGTGCCGGATCAACTCAATGCCTTCTTCCTCGGCGTGTCAAAAGATCCGCTGGTGCTCATGCTCATGGTCAATCTGCTGTTGCTGGTGGTCGGCATGTTCATGGAAACGATCGCAGCGCTGTTGATCCTGACGCCGATTCTGGTGCCGACTCTGGCCGCCGTCGGGGTTGATCCAATCCAGCTGGGACTGGTCGTCGTGCTCAATCTGATGATTGGCCTCCTGACCCCACCGGTCGGCATGAGCCTGTATCTGGTAAGCATCATGTCGGGCGTTTCTTTCCCCAGAATATGCAAGGCGATTCTGCCCTACTACATTCCGCTGCTTGTCACGCTCGCATTGGTCACTATTTTCCCGGTGTTGACCGTGTGGCTCCCCAATCTTGTTTATGCCAAGTAATAGCTTGGTCATGCGCTCCCTTGCCTACTTGAACCCCCCGGAAATGTTACGAACAGATGGAGAGTCTTCATGATTCATGTACTTGCCTTTGTCAGCATCAAGCCGGGAATGATGGAAGAAGCGCTCGATCTTTATCGTGTGCTGGTTCCCAAAGTCATGGCCAATGAGCCAGGGTGTGTCGAGTATTCACCGACAACGGACTTCGATCTTGGCCTGCCCAATCAGGAAATCAACTCGAACATGATCGTCGTTACCGAGCGCTGGCGCTCGATCGACGACTTCAAGGCACACCTGAGCGGACCGCCGCATGTGCTCGAATTCCGCGCTGCCATCAAGGCGTGTCTGGATAAGACCGTCCTGAAGATTACGCAGGACGCAATCTGATTTTCAGGACCATTGTTTTTTCCTGCCCCAGATACCAGAGGGACTAAACAGGCGAATAACGTTTACATGAATCTTTAGAGGTGACGAAATGACCAAAGCAGCAATTTTCCATACCAGTTCCGCGACGCTGAACCTTTTCCAGACATTGACGGCGAAGATCATGCCGGAGGTTGAAATCATGCATATCGTCGAGGATTCGATGATCCGTGATGTCATGAAGAATGGCGGACCTACTCCGGCCATCAACGCCCGTATCGCAGGCTATGTGCAGGCCGCTGAACGTGCCGGCTGCTCAATTTTCATGACGGCTTGTTCCTCAATTGGTGCCAGTGTCGAACAGTGCCAGTTTATCTCGACCATACCGCTTACCCGTATCGATGAAGCAATGGTAGAGGCGGCAATTTCTCAGGGGCCGCGTGTGGCTGTGCTGGCGACCGTCGAGACCACGCTCAAACCGACGCTCGAATTCATCAAGCGCAAGGCCATGGTGGCCGGCAAGGAAATCGAGATCATGCCAACCCTTATGTCCGAGGCATTTGTCGCACTGCTGTCCGGAGACAATGCTACGCATGACCGCATCGTTTCTGCAGGTTTGCGTGAGGCCTTGGCGAAAGCGGATGTGGTTGTTCTGGCCCAGGCTTCGATGGCGCGCGTCCTGGAGGGTATGGAAAAGTCGGCTATCCCCGTGTTAACCTCTCCCGAGATCGGCATGATACGTTTGAAAGATCGAATTTACGATCTGACTTGACGATGACACAGACCGCCCCTGCGATAGCTGGTGCAAGACAAGTCGGTTTAGGCGCTTGTCGCAGGCAGGATGTGTGGCAAGCAGGAGTGAAAGAACTGCTAGAGGTGACGCTGTGACTCTCGCCAGGTCGCGATGTGTTGCTGCTCGGCGACGATGGCCGCCGCATTGTCGCGATTAGATATGGCGGTCATGATCTTGCGATGCGGGCCAATACCGTAGGTTCCATTGATTGTTGGCGCGAAAATGTCGATCACGAAATTGTACATGTTCTCGATCAGGTGATTATTCGTCAGGCTAGCCAATGTCCGGTGAAATTTCAGATCACAGGCGTTGAGTACAGCGATTGCGGTTTCACCGCGTCTGCCCAACTCTTCGTATTCCTCATGAACTGCCTGCAGTGTGCGGATGTCTTCGTCGGAAGCGCAGTCGATAATAGTACTGATAACGCCGATTTCGACCATCTCGCGCAACTGGATCAGTTCGTTCGTGTCGGTGTTGGCAATAATCAGGCTGTAGATGAGCGGGTCGAAAATCTTCTTGTTGGCTGAGGTTGCTATGTAGGTGCCATCACCATGAATGATCTCGACGATGCCAAAAGCATCGAGTATCTTGAGCGCTTCACGCACGGAACCTCGTCCTACGCCCAGGCCTTCGGCCAAAGCCTGCTCACTGGGAAGCAGATCACCGGGAAGGATTTTTTTCTGGATCAGAATATTTTTTATGCTCTCTATGACCAGGTCAACAGCGGACAACTTGGCTTTTTTCTCAAATAAAGTTGCCACGTTCCTGGTGCGAGCCATCACATATTCTCCAAATCTGTTGCGTGAGGATGTGTTTTCAACAAAGTGTGACATCACATGTCGAATGTCAGTCGTCATTATGGCAAATTAGTCCTGCGCTTTCAATCAATACATCAATTGCGTTAGATCGAAGCATGCCAATGTAATGTAGACTAGAATAGTGATTGAATTGTCAGTCATGGAGCAAGCCAATATGTCAGTAGCCAAGAATACGTCCGTAAAGAAAACGCCTGCCGTCGGCAAACCAACATCGCAAACTACTGCACCGGCGAAGGGCAAGGTCTCGGCCGGAAATCCGGTGAAACCTGCGACAAAGAAGCCGGCGGTGATGGCCCCCGTCGAGCCGGCAACAATCAGGACACTGCTTCCCGGCGCACCTGAGGCAAAGAAGGCCGGTACAAACAAGCGCAAACGCCTTTCGAAAGCATTTTCACGGCCTCTGGACAAGAAAATCAAGGAGGCCATGCTGGTGCGTGACCGCTTTATCTTTCCTGAAGATGAGTATGCGCAACTTGTCGAAATGAAGAAGCGATTGTCGGAACAAGGGATGGTCGTCAAGAAAAGCGTATTGCTTCGCGCCGGTTTCATGCTGCTTTCAGCTCTGGATGAAAACTCTCTGAAGGTCATCCTGTCGAAAGTTCCAACCGTCTGATATCTAAGCGGGCTCCGGTGATCCTTTTGCTGGCTTGTATTTCCTGAAGACAGCACGGGCATCCTGTTCGGAGCGCTCCGGTGTGCAGATTGAAGGATCGTCGTCGTGCCCGCTGAAATAGTCGTCGGCCTGGGCACGCATGACGATGCCGATGGCCGTCTCATCGCTCAAGGTGTAGATCTCGGTGAGCAGCGTGGCGACTTCGTCGAGATAGTCTTCGTAGGTCATGTCAGATCCCTTGCGCGCATTGACGGTGCACCTTGGCGTAAGCCTCCAGCAGTCGATGGTGCATCGCGAAGCCTGCAAGATCGTTGCCGGGAGTCGCTATGCCGAAGAAGCGCTGCTCGCGCAACAGCAGGGCTTCGGCCTTGCCGAGTGCCGTTGTGCCGTAGAGGCTTTCCAGCGCGCTGCGGTAAGGTTCGTATTCCCCTGAATCAAAAAGCTTGAGCAGGCTCTCGATGCAGCGGTAGATGCGACGGCGGTCGGGGTTGATTTGTGCAAAGTGATGCACCCAGTCGCAGCCTTCACGGGTGGCCTCTTCGTTTCCGGTGGCCAGTGCCAGCAGGGTTTTCAGTTCGCCGACACGCAGATCATCCCAGAATGATCCGGCATCGGGCGCCAGACCGATCAGGGCAGCGACCGGGCGCTGGTCGGCCAGACCGGATTCGTTCAGCGTGTCGAGCAGATCTTCGCATTCCTCGTCGTCAAGTTCCGGCAGATACAGGATAGCTTCGCGAATGGTGTTGCCCAAACTATTGTTTTCGTATTCCAGATCGTCAATTGGATAGATCTCGGACATTCCGGGGACAATGATCCGGCAGGCATAAACACCGAGATGGGTGTAGTCGGCAACGTAGATGTCGTGGCCTTCGGCGTGAATCATTTCGACCAGCCAGGCGTAATCCTCAGGTGTTGAGTTACTGAAATTCCAGTCACAGAATTCGAAATCCGGCGTATCGCCGAGGAAGTTCCAACTGATGATCCCGCTTGAATCGACGAAATGGATTTCGATGTTCGGCGAACTGGCAATCTCCTCCAGGTCAAAACCGGCTTCAGGGAACCCGCCCAACGCATCGAGCGCACGCCCTTGCAGCAGTTCGGTGAGTGCGCGTTCGAGGGCGATCTCAAAGCGCGGATGGGCGCCAAAGCTTGAGAAACAGCCCTGATCTTCGGGATTGAGCAGGGTGACATTCATCACCGGATACTGGCCGCCGAGCGATGCGTCCCGGACCAGAATACCGAAACCGGCCGCACGCAGAGCATTTATGCCGGCTTCGATATGCGGGTAGCGGGCAATGACCGCGTCCGGTACTTCGGGCAGACAGATTCCCTCGCTGATGATGCGGAACTTGATGTGGCGCTCGATGATTTCGGAAAGTGCCTGCGTACGCGCTTCGGCCTGGGTGTTGCCGGCCGACATGCCGTTGCTGACATAAAGATTGCCGATGATGTTGACCGGGAACCAGATGCGCAGTCCGTCGTTCTGGCGGATGAAGGGCAGGGCGCAGATTCCGCGTTCGACATTGCCGGAGTTGTGTTCAACCAGCATGCCCGCCGTGATGTTGTTTTCTGGGTTGTAGAACGCCTGCAACTCGAGTGTCAGCAGTTCTTGCGGCCATTCGCCGCTGTTTTCATCGAACGGGAACCAGCACTCCTGCGGATAGTGCGTGAAGCGATGCGTGGCAAATGCTTCGCCAAGATAATAGTGTGTCCAGAAGTAGTTGCAGGAAAGTCGCTCGAAGAACTCGCCGAGCGCGCTGGCCAGTGCGGCCAGTTTCGATGCCCCCTTGCCATTGGTGAACAGCAGCGGGCAGTCACGGTCGCTCACATGCACGGACCAGATGCCATCCACCGGGTTCAGCCAGGAGCGCTCCTCGACTTGGAAACCAATCTGCAGCAGTTTATCCTGCATGCGGCTGATCGATGTTTCGAGGGAAGCGTCTTTACCGGCGATAAAGTGTTCTGTGGGCATGATTGAGTCCGATCAGGTATTGCGGATGAGGATGGTCAAGCGTATAGCAGCATAGTGATGTCGTGGCAAGTATTGTGGTTGAGTACAATTGTTCTGTGTTTCAATAGCAATAAAGCCCTGCAATTATTCTTCCGGAGTTGGCGCACCATGTTTTCAGGTTTTTTCAGGGAACTAAAAACGCAGTTCATTACCCTGGGTCAGATCATCAGGACCCGTGAGTTCTGGATTTACGTAGGCATCATTCTTGTACTGCTATTGATTGCCGTAGCCGGCATTCGTCTCGCGACAGGGTTCGATCCCTTGACGCGCGGCCAACTGCGCATGGGTTTCTCGTGCAAGACTGGAGAGGGCCAACTGGCGACCATTATCATCGGCTGCTTTGTATTCGTCATTGCCAGCGTTTTTACGCTGGGCGAGGTCATCCACTGGGTGGAGGAAACTCGCATGTCCAGAGCCCCGGGGCGCCATCAGTACAAGATCGGCTATTGGCGGCCGATCCTGCACGTGCTGGGCACCATCATCCTCGGGGTGGGCGGTTATCTTCTGCTGCTGAGCTGGTGTACCTGAGTTGGGATAATTTCATCAGGCCGCCAGTTCAAACACCCGGCGTGAACCATCAATCGTGAGATCGCTGTGTTCGCCCAGTGCGACCATGCCGTGTCGTTCCAGTTGGGCGAGCAGCGCCGGAATGGCGTCCTTGCCAATGCCATAGCCGGACAGGCGCGTCGGAACCTGCAGT
>CAIVZW010000010.1 GCA_903910495.1 uncultured beta proteobacterium | reverse complement strand
GCTTGCCGACCTGCTCCTGCCAGTGCACCTGGTCATCGCCCAGTTGCAGCAGACGTGATTCGTATTCCTGTTGCGAATCACGGCGATGACGTATCTCCGCTTCAAGCCGCGCCACCTCGGCACTGGCCTTGTAGTTTTCGGCTTGTGCGGCCTGCACGCCATCGCTGGCCGCAAAATGAGCCTCACGGGCTTGTTCAAGCCGCGCTTCCGTTTCACGCAAGGCGGAGTTCTGCGCCTCAAGCTCGATCACCCCCCGTTCGACGTCACGCGCCACGCGTTCGCGTTCCGCCTGTGCGTCATTGCGCCGCAGCAACCACAGCAGTTGCTGCTTGCGCGTCAGCTCGTCACTACAGGCGCGATACTGCCTGGCCACAGCCGCCTGCCCTTCCAGCCGTTCCATCTGTGCGCCGAGTTCCAGACGGATATCCTCGACGCGGGACAGATTATCGCGGGTATCGGAGATCCGGCTCTCGGTTTCCTTGCGCCGCTCCTTGTATTTGGTGACCCCGGCCGCTTCTTCGAGGAATACCCGCAACTCATCGGGCCTGGCCTCGATGATGCGTGAAATCGTCCCCTGCCCGATGATGGCGTAGGCACGTGGCCCGAGGCCGGTACCCAGAAACAGGTCGGTAATATCCTTGCGCCGGACATGCAGGTTGTTGATGTAATACTCGGACTGCCCGCTGCGGGTCAGCAGGCGTTTGACCGATAATTCGGCGTACTGCGACCACTGGCCGGCGATGCGCCCGAGCGAGTTGTCAAAAACCAGTTCGACAGCCGCCCGCGACACCGGCTTGCGCCCGCCGGAACCGTTGAAAATAACATCCTGCATCGACTCGCCGCGCAGTTCCGAGGCTTTTGATTCCCCGAGAACCCAGCGTACGGCATCAATCACGTTGGATTTTCCGCAGCCATTGGGGCCAACCACCCCAACCAGTTGCCCTGGCAGGGAAATCGTTGTCGGATCGACAAAGGACTTGAAACCGGCGAGTTTAAGTTTTGTCAGGCGCATGAAATGGAACGCAGCCTGGGCGGCTGCGCGTATAAAAGTTCCTAAGTGTAGCGGTTAGCAGCGTATGACGTAGCACTGGCACTGCACGGGTGCCATTCGCCGCCTATAATAGCATTTTGCCAGCCTGATTCGTTCGAACCTCGCTCTAACCCGGACCAAAAATGACCACCAAACCCGCCAAGACCCTTGAAACCTTTCCCAATCCCGCAGCACAGCGCGATTTCCATATTCACATGGAGATTCCCGAGTTCACCTGCCTGTGCCCAAAAACCGGGCAGCCGGATTTCGCCACGCTGATTCTCGACTACATTCCGGATAAAACCTGCGTCGAACTCAAAAGCCTCAAGCTATATATCTGGTCTTTTCGTGACCAGGGCTGTTTTCATGAAGAGGTGAGCAACCGTATCCTTGACGATCTGGTCAAATCAACCCGGCCGCGTTTCATGCGCCTGACCGCCAGGTTCTTCGTACCGGTGGAATCTTTACCAACGTTGTTGCCGAACACCGCCAGAAAGGCTGGAAACCCGCGCCGCGGGTTGAACTTGCCGATTTTGCCACCCAGTCCAATATGCGAGGCTGAAACCATGAGTGCAGAAAACGCCCAACAGACACAACTCGACGACGACCAGGTTGACCGCCTGGAAAACCTGCTCGACGACCCCGCACTGCAAGACGCCATGCGTCTCGATGAAATCCAGGGTTATCTTTGTGCCGCCCTCTCAGGCCCGCGGCCCATCCCTGAAGATGACTGGCTGGTCGACGTTCTGGGCAGTGAAGAAGCGCTGCAAAGCGCAACTGGTCGCGAAGCTGCCGACCTGCTGCGCCGTTTTGCCAGAGCACTGCAATGCGGACTGGCCGCTGGCGAAGCCCCCGTATTACTGCTCTACCCCAAGGGTGACGATGATACCGGCCCGAGCGACTACGAACCGTGGTGCCGAGCCTTTCTGGCCGGCGTCGACGTGGCGGAAGACGACTGGTTCGAGTTCCTCGGTGAAGACGAAGACGACGAAGACGACGAGGAAGTTAGCGCAGAAATCAGCTACCTCGACGAACGTCTTTTCCCGCTGATGGTGCTCACCGGCGATGCTGAAGCGGCCGCCCGCGAACACGGCGAGGAATGGCCGCAAGGCGAAGATCGCGACGAACTGGAAAACGACTGCGAAGAAGACTTGCCGCAAGCGGTGGTCGACATCTACCGTTTCTGGGCAGCCAAGCGCGGTACCGGGACCCTGCGCAGAGACGAGCCCAAGCTCGGACGCAACGACCCCTGCCCTTGCGGCAGTGGCAAAAAATTCAAGTTGTGTTGCGGAGCAAGTTAGCGGCTGTCCAAATAACGAGCGTGCACCCTCTGTAACAAGCCGATCTAAACAGGGCTTGAAAGAAGACAGAAAACACACCTTAATTTAGACGTTGACGTCCATAGGACGTGGTTCATTTACTTCGGCGCCAGGCATAGTCAAGAACCTGAGAGGCAAGCACGTCACGTCATTCAACCTAAAAAACTCAGTTGGACAGGTAAAAACCCGCTCATGGTTCGACGCCCCGCAGGAAGTCCTCTTGGGGGACAGGCTCACCACGAACGGGTTTTTAAGCTATCACCCGAAAGGTGAAACACCCGTTCGCCCTGAGCAGCCCGCACAGCGGGCGTGTCCCCCAGGGGGATTTGAGCCCAAGGCCCCGTTGCCTTCGGGGCATCGAAGGGTACGTTATCTTGCAACTGCGGTTTTTAGGTT
>CAIVZW010000009.1 GCA_903910495.1 uncultured beta proteobacterium | reverse complement strand
CGGCGCGTCGATCTTTCTGATGAACTTTGTGCAACTGGTACAGACGCCGGACTTTCTACCCTTTCCTGAACTGATCAGCGACTTCGATTTCATGGAGCCGATATCGCGTTATCTGAGTTCGGTCGATCTGATTATTCTGATAGTGACTACCGTGACCATGATCGCGCTGACCGTGCTGATCAAATACACCCGAACCGGCAAGGCGATGCGTGCCACCCAGCAGGATATGATCATGGCACGACTGTCCGGCATCAACGTCGACCGCGTCATCTCGGCGACCTTTATCATCGGCTCCGTTCTCGCCGCCATTGCTGGCGTGCTGATCGCTTCGCGAACCGGCCAGATCAACAGCGCCATCGGTTTCACGGCAGGACTCAAGGCCTTCACCGCGGCGGTTCTTGGCGGCATCGGCAACATTCCCGGCGCGGTTCTCGGCGGTCTGGTCCTCGGAATTGCCGAGACGCTCGGTGCGGGTTATATCTCCAGCGCCTACGAAGATGTCTTTGCCTTCGGCCTGCTCGTCCTGATTCTCACCCTGCGCCCGTCAGGCCTGCTCGGCAAAGCGGTAAAACAGAAGGTGTAAAGTTATGGCTCACTTCAAACGCTCTCTCGGTATCGGTCTGTGGTTCATGTTCCTCACCCTGCCGCTCATGGCGGTCAGGGTCAACACGATCAGCCGGGAAGTTGAATGGCGCTGGTTGAATCTGGCCTGGGCCGGTCTGTGTGCCTTTGCCATTGCCTGGTTCTGGCAATTCTCCATCGAGCGCAAAACCGCCCGCCGTGCGCAGGTCGACGCCAACCCGCATCCGGCGGTGGAAAAACTGTCGCTGGTGCAGCGCCTCGCCGACGATCCGGTGCTTAGCAGGCGGCTGCTAGCGGTGGCCGCTGTCGTGGCGATCATTTTCCCCTGGCTGGTATCGACCGGACAAAACTTCTACCACGTCAATGTGATGGTCAGCGCCCTGATCTTCGTGGTGCTCGGTCTCGGCCTCAACATCACCGTCGGTCTCGCCGGATTGCTCGATCTGGGCTATATCGCCTTCTTTGCGGTCGGCGCCTATACCTACGCGCTGCTCAGCAAGAATTTCGATCTTGGCTTCTGGACCTGTCTGCCACTCGGTGGCCTGATGAGCATGCTGTTTGGCGTCATTCTCGGTTTCCCCATCCTGCGTCTGCGCGGTGACTACCTGGCCATCGTCACCCTCGGCTTCGCCTCGATCACCAAGATCGTTCTGGAGAACTGGGATACGCTGTTCGGTGGTGCGGCCGGAATTGCTAACATCCCGCGACCGGAGTTCTTCGGGATGGTACTCGACGGCCGGCAGAAGTCGGTCTACACCTACTACATCGTCCTGGCGCTGGTAGCAGTCACCATCTTCGTCACCAACCGGCTCAAGAACTCGCGCGCCGGTCGCGCCTGGATGGCCTTGCGCGAGGATGAAATCGCCAGCGTGGCGATGGGCGTTGATATGGCCCGCACCAAGCTTTCGGCTTACGCGCTTGGCGCCTTCTGGGCTGGTTTGGTTGGCGTTGTTTTCGCTGCACACAACAACTTCATCAATCCGGACAGTTTCACCTTCATGGATTCGGCCATGATCCTGGCCATGGTCGTCCTCGGCGGCTTGGGCTCGATCCTCGGCGTGATCATCGCGGCGCTTGCGCTCAAGCTGCTCCCCGAGTATCTGCGCGCCTTTGCCGAGTACCGCATGCTGGTGTTCGGCGCGGTAATGGTGCTGATGATGATCTTCAGGCCGCAGGGTCTGATCAACAACATGCGACGCAAATACGAGTACGACACCGCGCAAGGAGGTAAAGACGATGGCGGCAAATAAAGGCGAGAAACTGCTTGAAGTCAGCGGCCTGAGCATGGATTTCGGCGGCCTGCGCGCCATCGACAACATCGGCTTCGAACTCTTCGCCGGCGAAATCGTCGCCCTGATTGGCCCCAACGGCGCAGGGAAAACCACCGTTTTCAACTGCATCACCGGCATCTACGAACCGACCATGGGCGACGTCACGATTCACCCGCCGGGCGGAACTTGCCGGCGCATTAATGGCATGAAGCCGAACAGCATTACCTCGCTCGGCATGGCGCGTACGTTTCAGAACATCCGCCTGTTCCCGGCGATGACGGTACTCGAGAACGTCATGATTGGCCGCCACTGCCGCACCGGATCCACCATCATCGACGCCATCCTGAGCAGTCGCCGGTCCAGGCGTGAAGAAAAGGAGACGGTCGACAAAAGCTATCGTTTGTTGCAGAAGGTCGGCTTGGCCGACATGGCCGACGAGTTTTCGCGCAACCTGTCCTACGGCGCCCAGCGCCGCCTCGAAATTGCCCGCGCCCTGGCCACCGACCCGTTCCTGCTGCTGCTCGACGAACCCGCGGCCGGCATGAATCCGCAGGAAACCCGCGAGTTGGACGAACTGATCGTGCGCATCCGTGCCGAGGAACAGGTCGCCATCCTGCTCATCGAACACGACATGAAGCTGGTGATGAACATCTCTGACCGTATCTACGTGATGGAGTACGGCAAGGAAATTGCCCAGGGAACACCATGGGAAATCAAGGAAAACCCCAAGGTAATCGAGGCCTATCTGGGCGAGGAAGTCCATGCTTGAAGTACGCAGTATCCAGACCTGCTACGGCAACATCCAGGCACTCAAGAACGTCTCGCTGACCATCAACGAGGGCGAGATTGTCACCCTGATCGGCGCCAATGGTGCCGGCAAGAGCACCACCCTGATGTCGATCTGCGGCGTGATCCCGCCCCGTCAAGGCGAAATCCTGTTTCGCGGCGAACCGATCCATCGACTGAATGCCGAGAAAATCGTCAGCCTCGGCATCTGCCAGGTACCCGAGGGACGACACATCTTTCCGCAGATGAGCGTTCTGGAAAACCTGGAAATGGGCGCTTTCCTGCGCAAGGACAAGGGCGGAATCAAGTCCGATATCGAGCACGCCTTTGAGCGTTTCCCGATTCTCGGCAAACGCCGCCATCAGGCTGGCGGTACCCTCTCCGGTGGCGAACAGCAGATGCTAGCCATCTCGCGCGCGCTGCTGTCCCGGCCGTCGCTGCTGCTGCTTGACGAACCGTCGCTTGGACTGGCGCCGTTGATCATCAAGCAGATTTTCGAGATCATCAGGAAGATCAATGCCGAGAGCAACACCACGGTTTTTCTGGTCGAACAGAACGCCAATCAGGCGCTGAAGATCGCCCATCGCGGCTACGTGATGGAAAACGGCGTGATTACGCTGGAAGACCGCGCGGAGAATCTGCTGAGCAACGAAGACGTTAAAAAAGCCTATCTCGGCATGTAACCGGCTGCCGCTGCGACCGGTCAAGCCCAAGCATCTAACCTCTCCATGAGAGGCCTAGCTTCAGAAAATTCAAACCTTCCGTCTGCGACGCGCCTCGTACAGGCAAACACCGGTCGCCACCGACACATTCAGGCTCTGTACCGACCCGAGCATCGGTATGCTCACCAGTTGGTCGCAGGTTTCGCGCGTCAGGCGGCGCAGGCCGTCGCCTTCGGCACCGAGCACCCAGGCCGTGGCCAGCGGCCACTGTGCCGTATAGAGGTCTTCCGTGGCTTCGGCATCGGTACCGAT
>CAIVZW010000008.1 GCA_903910495.1 uncultured beta proteobacterium | reverse complement strand
TTCGATGCCGGCCTCACCAAAGCCAAGCTGGCTGTATCCGCCAGCGAAGCCCACTGCCTGGCCAACTTCAACAGCACGCCGGTCAAGATGGTCGAAGGCTTTGCCGACTGCGCCGAGTTTGCCGCGCAGAACAGGATGACGCTTTCCGGCGCCATCTCGACCTCCTTTGGTTGCCCGTTCCAGGGCAAGGTGCCGGTTGAACAGGTCGAAAACGTCGTGCGCAGCTTCGTCAAGCTCGGCATCACCGAACTGTCGCTGTCGGATACGACCGGAATGGCCAATCCGAGCCAGGTCCATGAACTCGGCACGCACATGATCCGGATGTTCCCTGAAGTGCAGTGGGTCATGCATTTCCACAACACGCGCGACATGGCGCTGGCCAACATCGTCACCGCCATGCAGGCGGGTATCCGCATGTTCGACGGCGCCTTCGCCGGTCTCGGCGGCTGCCCGTTTGCGCCGGGCGCATCGGGCAACGTGGCTTCGGAAGATGTGATCCACATGCTGCACGAAATGGGCATCGACACCGGCATCGATCTGCTCAAGGCCATGGATACCGCCCGCCTGGCTGCCGGCTTTGTCGGCCATGCGGCCGCCAGCACGGTACTCAAGGCGGGGCGCTGCGCCGATCTGGTCAAGGAAAAGGCCAAGGCTCAGGAGAACAAGTAAGACGTGATGATTCATCAGTGATTTTTGGAGTCAATTTTTTAAAAGAGGAAATGAAATGAGCAGACAGAATGACATGAAGGCTCGTTATGCCGAGTTGAAGCTGAACGAAGACCAAATCAACGAAGTGGAAGAAGCCTTTCGCAAGGCCGACAAGGCGCAGCTCGAGTTTGAAAGCTGGAGCCAGGAAGCCATCGACCGGGCAATTCAGTCTGTCGCCCAGATCGTCGCCAACTCCCATACCTTCCACCAGTTGGTTGAACTGGGCATCCAGGAAAGCAACTTTGGCGATCCGATCAGCCGTGAAGCCAAGCGCTTCAAGATTCGCGGCATCCTGCGCGACTGCCTGAGGCAAAAATCGGTCGGCATTGTCGAGGAAATCCCCGAGAAGCGCATTGTCAAGTACGCCAAGCCTGTGGGCGTTATCGGCTGCGTGATTCCGGCCACCAACCCCGACCTGACGCCGGCCGGCAATGCCATCTATGCCGTCAAGGCCAGAAACGCCATCATCTTCTCACCGCACCCGCGTACCCTGAAGACTAGCCGCAAGACCGTCGAGTTGATGCGTGAAGGCCTCAAAAGAGTCGGCGCGCCTGAGGACCTGATCCAGATCCTGGGCTACAAGGCCAAGATCAACAAGGGCATTTCGGAAGCCCTGATGACCAAAGTCGATCTGATCATTGCCACCGGCGGACAGGGTGTCGTGCGTCGTGCCTATATGTCGGGCACGCCTGCTTTTGCCGTGGGTGCGGGTAACGCCACCATGATCTGGGACGAAACGGCGGTAAAAGAATTGAACAAGGCCGCATTCAACACCATGCGTTCAAAGACCTCCGACTTCGGTTCTGGTTGCTCCGCCGACGGCAACATCGTCATTCACGAGAGCATCTGGGAGGCCTCGCTGAAAGAGTTGGTCGCCGTCGGTGGCTACATGCTCTCTGCGTCCGAACAGGAAGCGATGAAGAAGGTCATGTGGGACGAAGAACTGCACAGACTGCCCGATACCGTCGCCCTGTCGCCGCAAGACATGGCCAAGGCCGCCGGCTTTGCGATTCCGGACGACCGCAAGTTCCTGATTGCGTCACATGGCACGGGGATCTACAACTCCTCGCCCGCAGGCATCTGGTGTGTCGAGAAGCTGACCACGCTGCTGGCGGTGCACCAATACAAGGGCGAATTCCAGAACGCCATTGACACCATCATGGCCATCCACGCCGTAGGCGGCATCGGGCATTCAGTCGGTATTTTCTCCTTCGACGATGACCATATCCATCGCCTGGCGATGGTTGCCCGTGTCGGTCGGATCATGGTTCGTCAGCCGCAATCCAAGGCCAATGCCGGCAGCACCAATAACGGCATGCCGATGACCTCGTCAATCGGTTGTGGCACCTGGGCCGGAAACGCG
>CAIVZW010000007.1 GCA_903910495.1 uncultured beta proteobacterium | reverse complement strand
TGATCGCGGAACAGTTCAAAGCTGCGGTTCGGGTTCGGGCCGAATGTCTCGACCAGCGCGATCTGGTGCGCGATGCCGCGAACGTGGCCCATCATCACATCGTAGAAGCCCTGCTCACCGTACTTGACCTGGTAGGCTGTCCAGGCATCGCCATCCTTGAAATGGATCTGGCGCGACTCGCTGCCCCAGTTGGCGCGCATGGCCGAGCCTGTCACCTTGCCCGGCTCGATCTTGTTCATGCCGTTGGTGCTGATCGTATCCCACGCCTTGCGCAACACGGTTTCCAATTCAGCGTCATTCATCAGTTGGCCATCCGGCCGGACGTACTTGTCACGGTTCAGCATGGGCATGATGTCTTTCACCCATGAATCCACACCAGCTTGCCAGACCTTTGACTGGCTGTGATGGTGCGGTAATCCCCAATCTTCCAGCTTGCCAATGTCGCCACCGGCAGCGTTGAAACGCTGGCGCAGCAGTTCAGTTGTTTCCTTCCATGCCTTCGCCCCCGCCGCCGCCTCCGGGTGCCCGGTGGATTCGCCCATCATTTCTTTTACCAGAAGACGGACGCCGGCCATGTCCTCGACCATGCCAAAGAATTTCGGATTTGTTGCCTCGAAGGTCTGCACCAGTTTCCCGGTGGCCTCATCGGCAATGGCCTTGCCCTGTGTCTCGACTGACAGCACGCGACCGGTAGCCTTGGCGTCAAAGGCGACAAGCTGATCAAGCGCCGTCAGTCCGTCGATGCCGCGCGCCTTGGCCGTAGCGAAGTAGTTCTGCACGCGGTCATGCGCGGCGATAGTGTTGGCAATCCGCTGCTTGACCTTGACGGCATCGGCCTGCAATCCCTGTGATGCGATCTCTGCCGCCTGTTCCATCATGGCGCGTGGCGTTACCGCCTGGCCGGCCTTCTGGAGTTCGGCCCGCGCTGCCGGCAGGGCAGAGCGCACCCGGTCCTCGATGTTCTTCAGTTCGTTGGCGTTGAGCGCGCGGCCAATGGCCTGCGTTACCGCGTCGATGCATTCGGTTTTCATTAGACGGCCCTCAAAAAGCAGGCGACTGCAGCGCGCAAACCTGTTTCCTGCTCACGCTGAGCGGTCTCCAGATCGGCGATGATGCCCTGCACTTCACCAACAGTCGTTATCGCGTCAGTATCGTCCAGCGGGATGACGGTTTCGGGGCGCAGCGTTTCCGGAATGCTGAGTTCCGTTCCCGGTTTGTCCCGGATTGTTCCCGCTTCAGGCAATGAAGATGCTGCGGCCTGTTCTGCCATTCTCCGGCTATGAAGATCGAAAGCGGCCTTGACGAGTGGGTTTCCCGCGGCGTATTGCTCGGCCAGCACAGCCTGCATCTGATCGAGTTGCGACAGCCTTAGCCTTGCCTCATCGACAGACAAGCTCGGAGAGGTCATGCTTCCATCGGCTATGCCCTGCAGGTTCTGCCGCTCTGTCTCGATCTGGACCCGCGCATTTTCCATTGCATCAGCGGCGAAGGCTTCGACAGTGCCTAGAGCGGGACCAGTCCGTGCACCATCGACTCTTGCACCTTCATTGGTTTGTGCTATAGTGGAATCAAGGCTCGTTTCCTGACTCCCCGTCGGCGAATAGAAAGACTTCGGGGCAGTATCTTTAACCGCATGGCTTGCCCGGCTCGGTTGAGGCGATTCAGGTTCCGGGCCTTTTCTTTTTTGTGACAGTTCGCGTACTGGGTTCCTATCATCGGCATACATTGTTATAAGGCGTGTTTTAGCGTCCCGCGTGCTTTCTTTGACGACAACCACCAACGGCCCGCCTTCCCCTCTTGATACGACCCATGTGCGTTCTACACGTCCTGTCTTTCCCGTTAGTGAAAACGGCTCGAACTCACGAAGGATCGACGGCAAGGCTACAATATCTTCCCGCGTGACCGGATGTTCATTTCCAGATTTCGGCCCGTGATGAACAATGATCTTGACCAGACCTTCATTACCCGTCTTAATCGTTACACCATCCTTACCAAGCCATGCATTGCCACGCTCGACAAGAACCTCGCCAATACCCTCTGGCGTCAGCCGTACAAGCGGATCGTCAGCCGGCCCGATAGGCGACTCCTGCACCACATCGTAGGCTCGCCCAACCGCTTCTGACTCAGCCTTCACCGTCGCCGCAATATCCGCCTGCACCTTCGCTGATGCGGGGTCTGGGATTGTGTCGCCCACCGGCTCACGCATCGCGACAGGTCGTCCCTCGATCAAGTCGTCAATGGCACCGGTCAAGTTCGCCACATGAGCATCGCGCGAGGCCAGATCAGCCGGCAGCCCGTTTCCACTGCGCTCCAGCTTCAGGCGCTCATTGAGAGTCAGCGCTGCATCCACATCGGACGGCTTGAGCAAGTTGGAAATCTTGGCCTTGTACTCGGCTACCGCATCCGCTTTGGCCTTCTCACCGCGAAGCTGAAGGTATCGCCCACCACCGGCAAACGCCCCGCCGAGGATGGCGTCGACCGCCATTGCCTCGCCATCCAGCGCCGAGAACTGCATCGCCAGATCATGCCGCCCGGCATCCTTGTAAATGTTGGCGGTCATGCCGCGCTGGATAACGCCCTGTGCGAGATTAATTCCTGCGCCAAAAGCCAGGTTCATGCCCAGGCCTGACGCGCCCAAGGTCATTGGGGCAATAACGCCCGCCGTCATCGTCAAGCCCTGTACCCCGCCAACCTTGGCTGCTGTCTGTAGGTCGACGCCCTTGTCGAGTGCATCAAGCGTGCCGCCTACCGTTTCATTGACCAGCACGCCACCGGGGCCAAAGGCGATAGCCTCTCCGCCGATCTTGACCAAGCCATGCAGAAGCTGCCCGGCCATGCCGATCTCTTCGGGCTTCGGTGCCATTCGGCGAGAAGCTTTATCCGCCGGCGTGACAATATGCTCGAATACCTTGTCCTGCAGCTTGAGGCGGTCTCCGGTCAGCAGATCGAACGACCCGGCCACCGCGCCGAGGGCCAGACCCGTTGTGCGCTGAGTATCGGCCAGTAGCCGCCCGACTCCGGTTGCCAGTCCCG
>CAIVZW010000006.1 GCA_903910495.1 uncultured beta proteobacterium | reverse complement strand
GCAGATCGGGGCGAAGATCGCCGAAGGGGTTATCGATTTCATCCTGTTCTTCTGGGATCCCCTGGAACCCCAGCCGCACGATCCCGACGTCAAGGCATTGCTCCGGCTCGCCGTGGTATGGAACGTTCCGGTGGCCTGCAACCGTGCCTCGGCGGACTTCATGATTTCCTCACCGCTGATGTCCTCTTCCTACGAGCGTACCCTTCCGGATTTCGATGCCCACCTGAACCGGTTTGAAGAAGTAATGAACGAGAAGACAGACACAGCAGCCGGCGTTGACAAACACTGATCAGGACACGACTATCCGTCGTGCTATTTACAGGATCACCGGGGTGTTGGGCAATTCGTCCTGATTTTCGCATTCCGCCGGAAAGTGCTCGGCCAGCACCCGACCCACAGCTTCAACGCCCTCGATGGCACCGGTTTGGAATAGCCCGGCGCGAAAGGCCTTCTGCATGCCGGCGCAGATGCGTTGCCAGGTCTGCTCTCCAACCTTGTTATGAATGCCGCGGTCGGCAAGGATGTCCACCTGCCGGTCGGCGAGCTGGACATAAATCAGTACGCCGCTGTTGTGTTCCGTATCCCACACGCGCAGTTGCGAAAACACATCTACCGCCCGCTGTCGGGAAGACAGGCCACGCAGCAGTTGCGGCAGATCGAGGCCGCCTTCGACAACAAAGCGCAACTCGCCGCCATGCGCTGTTTCCGAAGCCGCTACCCGGGCCTCGATGGCTTTCAGTGCCGCTTTCGGAAAAGCCAGTCGAACCCGCCAGTGCGGATACATCAGGTGTTTCAGGATGCGTTGCGTTTTGCTCATAACTCACCAGTTCCCCGAAGCGCCACCGCCGCCAAAACTGCCGCCACCGCCGGAAAAGCCACCGCCACTGCTGCCACCACCGGACGAACCGCTGACACCCATGGCGATCCAGTTGGAGATTCCCACCAGCACGAAGACGAATCCTAGGATCCCGGCAAAAATGGCGACCCCCACCATGCCGGTGACAAACCAGGCGCCGCCTCCGACCAGCCCACCCATGGCCACGCCGCCGAACAGTGGGCCGAGTAAGCAGCGCAAGGCCGTACCCGCGACGGCCAGAGCGATCAGCAACCAGATCGGCACGGCGCTGATGTTGTCGATCAGCCGTTCGCTGATGCTCTTGTCTTCAATCGCCGCATCAACACTTTTTTCAATCGCCAGTACGCCAGACTGGCCGTCGCTTGCCGGCGCTTTCGGCGCAGTGCTTGCCACGGCGCGACCCTCGATCAGGCCGGTGAGTCGCTTTACGCCTGCCATGAGGCCACCAGCAAAGTCGCCCTGCTTGAACAGGGGGCCCATGCTTTCGTCGATGATTCGCTTGGCGATGGCGTCGGGGATGACGCCCTCAAGACCATAACCCACTTCGATACGCATCCTGTGGTCGTTTTTGGCCACCAGCAGCAGGAGACCGTCGTCCTTGCCCTTGCGTCCCAGCTTCCACGCCTCGACGACGCGGATCGAATACTGCTCGATGGCTTCCGGACGGGTCGAGGGTACCAGCAAAATGGCCATCTGGCCGCCATTACGCGCCTCGAATGCCTGCAACTCGCTTTCCAGTGCGCTGATCTGGCTGGCGGAAAGGGTCGCCGTCAGATCGGTCACGCGCGACTTGAGCGGCGGCACCGGCACTTCGGCCCAAGCCGCTGCAG
>CAIVZW010000005.1 GCA_903910495.1 uncultured beta proteobacterium | reverse complement strand
GTAAACGCCGTCACATAGTCTCTTCTTTCATAAGCAGGAGTGCCATCCTCTAAATCACCCGCCCAAGAAGAGCTCGCTGCGAGAATTGATACAGCAGTTAGGAAAGGTCGCATTTTCATGCCATTCACCATATGTATTTTAGATAATGGAAAGCTACGCTGACGAAACGATATATGCAAGCGTCCCACGCAACGCTTCCAGCGCGAGGCAAGCGCGTGAAGAAGTAGATTTGCAGTTTCCCCAAGCTCCTTAGTTGGGGCTTTTTTACGGCTGTAGTTTCTGCGGCCTAAACACCGTGTCACCAAAGCGTCATTGAGCACCTACAGCGCGTTTGTTTTGCTACGCTGGTATAGTGAGCTGCGGAACGCGCTGCGCTGCGTCTAAGACGCCGTTGTTGTGGACGAGCAAAATGCGCTGCAAGGGTAGGGCAGGATGCAATACACTTCATATCATCTATAAGCACATCGTGTATATTTGCAATATTATGCTGTTGAATACAAAAGAGAATTGCAATATGCACATGTCAAATCTGACCAAAAAACGTACACGCAAGTTACACGTAGTGTTGCGTAGGTATGTAACATACTGAAAGCAAAATCAAAATAAGTAGAGTTACTATTGAGTGGGAGTGACTTTTTAGCGAGCTAAACCTCGGGTTGCCGGTAGTATTGGATTGTGCAGCGGATTATTGAAATTTCAGTAGAGGCCCGGCGTACCGCCACCATCAACGGCGATCGCCGTTCCCTGAATGTGCCGTGCGCGTTCCGAGCATAAAAACAATGCCAGCGCGGCAACATCCTCGGGCTTGCCCAGCCGGGCGAGACCCTCCTTCGCGATCTGCGCCGCGCGTACCTCTTCGACTGATAAGCCGCTTGCTTCGGCCCGCTGTCTGAATAATTGCTCGACGCGCTCGGTTTCTGTCAAGCCCGGCAGGATTGCATTAACATTGATACCGTCAAGTTTGCCCTGGCACGAAAGTCCCTTGCTGAAGTTGTGCATGGCAGCGTTGACGGAACCGCCGATCAGAAATCCCTGATCCGGAGTCCGCGCGGCACCACCGATGATGTTGAGCACATGTCCGTGCACTGTTCTTAGCAGCGGCCAGAACAGACGGCAAAGGTTAACGCAACCGAAAAACTTGAGTGCAAAACCGTCTTGTCAGGCTTCTGCGGACTGTTCGAGGAACGCACCGGCACGCGTAGCACCTGCCGAGTTAATGAGAATGTCGCAGCGACCGTAGCGCTCAGTGACGAAATCAAACACCGCCTTGCACCCGTCCTCCCGGCGAAGATCGGCAGCAATGATGTCGGGACGGAGTGAACCGCTGTTCGCGACGACGTCAGCCGCCGCTTCCAGGTTTGCTTTCGATGAAGCCGTGAGTACCGTTTGTGCGCCCTCGGCAGCAAAGGCCGCCGCAATACCCCGGCCAATGCCGCGACTGCCCCCGGCGACAACGACTATCTTTCCTGAAAATTCGTTTGCCATGATTCTAGTACTCCTAACATACGGGGCACAAATGCACCCCGCATGTTTCTACATTTCAATCCTGCAGCTCAATCCTTCCTGCTTGTTTCTACCATCACCAAGGGTTCATCAGGGAGTGTGACCGGAACCGGACGCTTGCGGCGCGGACGCGGTTCGGCTTCGATTGCCGTAAACTCCGGTTGCCACGATTTGACTTTGTCGCTACTCGTTTCGACCATGACCAGGCCGCTTTCCTCAATGGCCTTCTCAATATCGACCAGAGGCGTAGCAGTAACGGCAACCGGCGGCTCAACTGCAACAACGGGTTGTACTGCTTTTGTCTCAACCGGCTCAAGCGGTCTTTGAGTTTCTTCGACAATTGGCGTCGATACAACCTCTGCTATGACAGTTACTTCCGGTTGAACCTCAAGGGCGATCACAGGTGCTTTGACTGGCTCGGGATTTACCTCTACCTGCACCGGAGTTTCAGGCTCAACGCTGACCGGCGCTGAAATTGTCGCTGGCTCGATTGTCAGTTCAGGCACAATCGGCATTGTAGTTTCTTCTGGCACAGTTTCGGTCATCATCCCGACATGCGTATCGTTGTCAGCAGCAACTGGTGCTGCAAACTCGCTGGCCTGCACTTCAGCCGGGCTCTCGTTGCGTTCAACACGATCGCGACGACCACCGCGACGACCACGGCGGCGCGATCCGCCGCCACTACCGTCTTCGGAAACATTTTCAGGAACTCCGGGATCAGCCTGGATGCTGGTCTTGGCCTCAGCAACTGGCACAGGTACTGCCTGATCCTTGCGCTCAGGGCGTGGTTCGCCACGCTGACGACGCGGTTCGCGTGCTTCCTTGGGCTCACGTGGTTTCTGATTCTCATCTCGTGGAGAAACCTGAACCGGACGCGGTTCGCGAGTTTCTTTCTGTTCACGATTGGCGCGAGGCTCGCGGCCTTCGCGTTCTTCATCGCGTCGATTAGTGTTGCGTCCACCGCGCCGACCGTCACGCTGCATGTTGTTCCGGGGTTTTCTTTCCGGTCTGGGTGGCACAACGGGTTCAGGATTACCACGGAACCATGAAAGAATCTTGGCGATAAATCCTTCTGCCGGTTTATCACTTGCCACTCTGGATTTTTCGGCAACAATCGGGGCTGGCTGATCCAGTGTAATGCCCTTGATCGCGGCTTCCTGACGCGGCACTTTGGCCTCGCCTGAACTGGATGCCTGCTTGGAGGACTCTTCCGACGGTACATCAACCATCTTGTACGAGGGTTGTTGCAGATCGTCCTGATTCATCTCGTCGTGACGCAGACGAATAATGCTGTGCTGCGGAGTTTCCAGATGAATATTGGGGATCAGCAGAATGTTGACCTTGTGCCGCAATTCGATGGCCTGAATATCCGGGCGTTTCTCATTGAGCAGGAAGGTAGCCACATCGACAGGCACTTGCGTATGCACGGCGGCCGTATTGTCTTTCATTGCCTCCTCTTCAAGGATGCGCAGAATATGCAGTGCCGCCGATTCCGCACTGCGGATATGGCCGGTGCCGGAACAACGCGGGCAGGGGATATAACTGGTTTCAGCAAGCGCCGGGCGCAAACGCTGACGCGATAGTTCCATCAAGCCGAAACGACTGATTTTCCCCGTCTGCACACGGGCACGATCAAGACGCAGGCCATCACGCAGCCGGTTCTCCACCTCGCGCTGATTGCGCTGGCTCTCCATGTCGATGAAATCGATGATGATCAAACCACCCAGGTCGCGCAGCCGCAACTGACGGGCGACTTCCTCGGCTGCTTCCAGATTCGTCTTGAATGCCGTTTCTTCAATATCAGAGCCTCGCGTCGATCGGCCGGAATTGACGTCAACCGAAACCAGTGCTTCGGTGTGGTCGATGACGATAGCGCCGCCCGAGGGCAGAGTCACCTGGCGCGAGTACGCCGATTCAATCTGATGTTCGATCTGGAAACGCGAAAAGAGCGGCACATCATCGCGATAGCGCTTGATGCGATTGACCGTACCGGGCATGACGTGTGCCATGAACTGGCTTGCCTGCTCATAAACATCATCGGTGTCGATCAGTATTTCGCCGATGTCGGGCTGGAAGTAGTCGCGAATGGCACGAATGACCAGACTGCCTTCCTGATAAATGAGAAAGGCACCTTTTTGCTGGTTGGCAGCACCATCGATCGCCTTCCACAACTGCATCAGGTAATTCAGATCCCACTGCAGTTCTTCGGAATTCCGGCCAATAGCTGCCGTACGGGCAATCAGGCTCATGCCTTGCGGCACCTGCAACTGATCCATCACATCCCGCAGTTCGCTGCGCTCCTCCCCCTCGACACGGCGGGAAACACCGCCACCGCGCGGGTTATTGGGCATCAGCACAAGATAACGACCGGCCAGACTGATGAACGTCGTGAGCGCCGCACCTTTGTTGCCGCGCTCATCTTTGTCGACCTGGACGATCAGTTCCTGGCCTTCGCGCAATGCTTCTTTGATGCTCGCACGAGCGGCGTCAACGCCGGGCTGGAAGTAGGCGCGGGAGATTTCCTTGAAGGGAAGAAAGCCATGGCGTTCAGCGCCGTAATCGACGAAGGCCGCTTCGAGACTGGGCTCGATGCGGGTGATGATGGCTTTGTAAATGTTGCTCTTTTTTTGTTCCTTGGCGGCCGATTCAATGTCGAGATCAACGAGTTTCTGACCATCAACAATGGCGACACGAAGTTCTTCAGCCTGTGTCGCGTTAAAAAGCATGCGTTTCATAAAATGGGCTCCCGCGCGCAATCATGGAGGGAGCGCCTTGTGCAGGCAGCGACGGATTAGTTGTTAAAAGAACGCTTCATGGGCTTTCCGGTATG
>CAIVZW010000004.1 GCA_903910495.1 uncultured beta proteobacterium | reverse complement strand
GGCACAGGCGGCCGCCAACGGTGATGGAGTCCACGAAAATCAGCGAGTACTTGCCGAGCAGTACCGGGTCGCCGTACTGATCGCAAACCCGGTCGTAGTGCGCCTGGCTGTAGGATTGATCGTCGCGCAGTGCCGGATTCGGACCACCGATGAAGCAGGCCAGATCACGACACTCCGGCCACGTCCGGGGGCGCACGGTGTCGCAGGGCCAGTCGCGCACGGCGAGGTCGCCATCCTCCATATCGACGAACAAGGCGCTAATCGCCTCGGTGGTCTTCAGCAAGGTTGTCTTGCCAACACCAGCGGGCCCCAGGATGACGCCAGAGGAGCGGCGGTTTTCGGCGAGGCGCTGGTCAGCGGTGATGATCGGGAAGGCCATCTCAGACCTCCCCACCGAAAATGGCGCTGACCGTGTCGGTGCCTATCGCGCCACGGTTGCGGGCCAGGTCATGAAGGCGACGAAGTGCGGATTCCTGGGAAAGAAGCAAACTCGTCTGATCAGACATTCCGCGAATTGCAAACGCGATGTCATCAACGCTGGCATCTTCGAGTCGCAAACCATCGATGGTGGGACGTCCGCCATGGCCGGGAACGCGAATGGTTTCGGGCAGATCGGACAGAGAAAAGGACTTCTTGCGCAGTGATTCGATAAGGGTTTTAAACATGGTGGTTACTCCGAGAGCAGCACGAGCCGGTAGCTGGCTTTGCCAACCTTGACGGTGCGTGTGAAGGTGAATTGGGGACGCAGGAATTGGCTGTTCATGCCGCCGCTCCCTGATCAACATGTGCAGAGGTGCTCGTGTGCAGGCATTTGGCTTCGTACTGCTCAATGTCCACGAGGCGATACATGACACGCCCCTGCAGTTTGAGAAAAAGCGGGCCGATGCCGTCAGAACGCCAGCGTTCGAGCGTCGCTTCACTGACGCCCCAGCGTTCAGCCAGTTGCCCCTGGTTGAGGTGTTTGATGCTCACGTCTTGCTCCTTTCGGTTGTTGAGAGAACGTGAGCAAATTTTGGCAACCAGGGGATGGGCAAACCGGTGGGCAAGGTGGACTGAAGTTGCGGGCATTCCTGGTAATTCAGCCGGCGCCGACGGAAACAGGACGAAAAAAAGCCCAGCGGATTAGGCCAGGCTTCTTGGGGGGCGTCAGGTGCTGACGCGGACTCAGAAATCAGCCGGGAGGCGGAAACGGATCGTTCCCATAGCTGTTGCGTTCACGGATACGTCCGTTCTCACCATGGATGAGAACTTCGCTTTTCTGATTGATGGCAATGTCGCGTGCTGCACGCTCGGCTTCCGCCTGCGTGCGATGATGCGAGGTATCACGCGTATTTCCTTCACCGCGAACAGCCCAGTTGCCGTCGCGACTGACGACGTGTTGATTTTTACCGCTCATGTTTGAATCCTTTCTGATACGTTGGAGGTGCAAATACCCGAACCGGGCATCCATTATGGTCGTCGATGAGTTACCTCCTTTCCAGATTCACGAATTCGGGCCGCAGCCAATAGTGGCCGCCGTTATCCGCTTCGATAAACGTGTCGAAAACTACTTTGTGGCGCTTGAAAATGTCAGCCTTGCGGAACGGACCGTCGAAATTCATGGCTTCGGCGATATGCCGCTTGTGGACCTCGTCGCCATCGGCGTCTTCGAGGATTTTCAGGAAGGCGTAGACCCGTGGCGACAGCGAGTACTCCTCGCCGCTAATCAGAGCAACGCGCCTGGTGTGCATCACTCGCAGCGAGGTCTCGTCTGTGGTCTGGGGGATGGCCAGCACAGGAAGGAACGCTTCGAGGTTCTCAACCACGAAGCCGGCCTTCTTCAGGTGAGCAATTGCGCGCAGCGGCACCACGTGACGATTGTATAAAGGTGTTGTCCGGAGTCGCTGGACGTCCGTTGTGGTGATAATGATCTCGGCGCCCGGGGCAGACAGATTGTTTAAAGCATCATTTATCGTACCGGCTGCTTCTGCAAGCCGCCTGCCAAAGAAGATCACATGACGTCGCCGACCATATTCGCGCTCGCCAAGTCGCCACAACACACCATCGACGACTGGCTCGACCCGATAGTTTGATGCCAGCTTGATCGCGCCGTTGAGCCAGCGCGCGACCTTCGGTGGCTGTATGTGCCACCACCGCGCATGCTCGGCATGCAGTGGAATCCAGCCGCATTCCGGACAGCAACCACGATAGGGGAATTCGTCTGCAACCCTTTCTTCGCAGGCCACCGGCCGAATCACTTCGACACCGCACTCCCGGCACAAAACCCCATCCGCCAAGTCGTTCGCCAGCGTCAAGACGTCGACGTCGCGCAGGTGCTGGAAGACATCGGCGCGCTCGCCACACCAGACGGAATCCGGCGCCAGGCGCGGGTCCGGTTGTTCGATCAGCCAGCACAGATCGCTCAGTGCCCGATCGTTCAACGCCGCTCCCAAATCAGGTAGCGGCGCCATCAGTGCGACATCCCCGTCGGGACATCGGCCAAAGCGACGATATTGGCCGCAATGGGCTGCATCACGCCCCAGGCAAGCAGCAGGGCCTCCGACAACTTGGCATCGTCCTCTGTCATGTTGCGCAGGTTGCTGATGCCGCTTTGCTTGAGTTCGATGTGCAGGACGCGGCCAATGCGCGACGATCCAGACGGCAGGAAGTAAATCGTTACCACCGCCTCGAGAATGTTGAAACCACTGCCCAACAGACGGTGGTCAAGTTGATGCGACCGCACGCACTCGAGGGCGTCGGGCGATTCCCGCATGCCGTTCGGCTTGATGATGAGATCGCAAAGGGGTGGCAACGCTGACCGCAGGCGGGCCTGCGACAAGCGGATGTATTCGACTTGATGAGCCGCCAGATCCACCTGGCTGTCGTCGAACAGTTCAAAGCCGTCGCGAAGCCGGTTCAGGAAGAACATCGGCGCCAGGATGACTTGCGGCTGGATGGCTTTCTTGAGGATGTGGCGCCCGAACAGCGTCAATACAGTCGTCTGTGCCTTCTTGCCGCCAGGTACGAGGATGTCGATCACACCGCTTGCCGGGTAGATGACCAGATCGATGGCGAGCGGCGGACGTGTGGCACGCCAATGGGCACGGTCATCCTCGCCAAACTCCAACTGCTGCTGCGGGTTGTCCTCGATCAGGATGCCCATTTGAACGCCACCATCCAGGTGACGGTCAAGCGTTTCGATCTGGCACGCCCTGGGCGCTCCCTTGCGCGGCGTAAACTCCGCTGCAAGTGCCTTCTCCAGCGCCCGGAGTTCGGGCTCGCCACGGTGCAGTTGATCGCACGGAGCGATCTTCAAACGCTTCCATCCCCGGCTGCCACTTTTCAGGTTGAAGGCCAGGATCGCAGCAGCCAGACCGTAGAGTTCTGGCCAGTTCGCCATGATCCACAGGGCACGCTCGGCATCGCTCGACAATTGAGGAAGGTCATCATGCAGCGGCGCATTGGCCTTGGCGGCATTCCTCAGTGCGTAGATGCCATGCTGATTAGCGAACTCATGCACCTGACGGAGTTCACGATGAAGAAGGCCCGCTTGGCTTGAGTCCAAATTCTCGATGTGGGCGATCAGGCTGATGGCGAGTTTGTCGGCCGGCATGTCCCAGTTGTAGTCTTCCGGTAGTGCAATCTTCCTGGTCTGGAAGTAAAATTTCCAGGATCGAGCAGGAACCTGACGGATGAGTTGGCGATAATTGAATGCGGCCATGTTGTTAGTCCTTATCTGCTTGGCCGCCGAGTGGATTAAAGCTTTTTCCCGCGAGGCCTCTGTTAAGATTAACTACGCTAACCCCTGACAATTATTACGTAACAGCAACAATAGAATTACTACTATATCGGGAGTTTAAGAAATTCTACTAGCTGATGATTGTCATGTCAAGCCGGTGCTTTTTCGTTCGTAATAACGTACTATTGGCAAATAAAAACTATTACTTACTGCCAAAACCCTCATAGGGCCAACTGAACACAGGAGATGCCGTGGCAACCCCACTGGGCGAAAAGATTCGTAAGTTACGTAAGGAACAGAAACTCAGCATGGAAGCATTGGCCGCTGCCGCTGACATGAGCAAAAGTTATCTGTGGGAATTGGAAAATAGCGACGATGCCAACCCGACAATGGACAAGTTGGCCAGTATTGCAGCAGTCCTCAATACCACCCCAGAGTTTCTGGCTCACAACGAGCAGAATGACAAGCCCGAGGATGCTTTCGATAAGGCGTTCTTCCGAAATTACAAGACGCTGGATCCGGGAACCAAGCTCCAGTTGTTGGAAATTCTCAAGACGTTGAAGAAAACCCCGGGATGAACTCGACAACGACCGGCCCGATCCCATGGGCTAACCGCCTGAACAGGCTCATAGACCAGTTTCATCAGGTCCATGGTGGGGATCGCTTTCCGATCAAAGTCGAACAGTTGATTCTCGACATCCCGGATACGTTGAAGACGGGTGAGCCGATCACCGTTAAGGGTGACGTCATGGATCCTGAGTTTGAAGGCGCGCTCTTCAATCTCAATGCCGGTCAGGTCGGCCAAGGTCACTGGGCCATTATCTACAACAAAGCGATTATCTCGTCGGGGCGAATTCGTTTCACGCTTGCACACGAACTTGGCCACTACCTATGCCACCGCCACCTTTATGGGGAGTTCAATTGCAACGAAGCCGATACATTGCACTGGGACTCTCCGGAGCGTCAGTTGGAGAACCAGGCAAACCAGTTCGCCTCTTATCTCCTGATGCCCCGACCAGACTTTGAGGCACAGATCGGGTCAGCGACCATCGACCTGGATATTCTTGGCGGCTGCGCTGATCGCTACGGCGCATCATTAACATCTGCCATCCTGAAATGGCTCGAATTCACGACCAAGCGCGCAGTCTTAGTGATGTCCCGTAATGGTGTCGTGCAATGGTCGTGTGGCAGTAACACTGGTAAATGGTTGTCGATGGCGTTGAACAAGAAATTGCCGAATGGAAGGCGGCGTGAACTTCCTGCTTGTTGTTCGACTCGGCTGAACACAGATTCCAATGTCGATCGGGAAGGGACGCAGATGGCGGCCCGTGTCTGGTTTCCCAACGAGCCTGAAGACATGCCGCTGAGGGAAATGCGCGTCGTATCCGACAACTACCGTCAGACGATGACTTTGCTTGTCCTGCCCCCGGAGCTCAAACCTTGGGAGGCGGCCAACAGCCAACAAGGTAGAAGATGACGTAGATGAGAGTCTCGAGCCCACCATAGACCGCTTTAAACAACGGGCTCAGTCAGTAAATCGTCATAGGCGGCGTTTGCGTTTAGCCGCAGCGTTCCGCAATGACACGCAGTTCCCTGATGGCCAGGGCATAGGTATCTCCGGAAAATCTGTTCCATATAGACAGTTGGAATTGATGGACCCAAACCAATGTGCCCCACAAACAATTCTCCTGAGTGCAGCGTAACGGGCTCGCCAATCACCTCTCTCCGCGCCATCGCCATGATCCTGGCCCACGGCGTCCTGCGTCTGCAACAACGCAAGAAACAACTTGATAGCCCCACCGAACAGAGCGTTCATGACCACGTCTTGGTAACCAAAGAAGAAACGTTGTGACCGACAAAGTACTGGCCCGGGTGCTGGCCCTCAAAACCACCCCGATTACGGAACTCAAGCAACTCTGGCGTGATCTGTTCGGGAAGGAGCCGCCTCCCTACAACCGCCGCTTTCTGGAAAACCGCCTGGCCTACCGCTTGCAGGAACTAGCCTACGGAGGACTCAAGACCGGCACCATCAAGCGCCTGGAGCAGATGGGTGAGCAACTCGATGGGGGAAAGAAGCGCGTGCGCAGCCAGCGTACTGATGACCGTCCGGTGGCCGGCACCAAATTGATCCGCGAATGGCAGGGCATGCCCTACGAGGTCATCGTTCAGCCGGACCATTTCGAGTACCAGGGCAAACGCTACCAGTCGCTGTCCTCGATCGCCCGGGCCATCACCGGCACCATCTGGAATGGCTGGGCCTTCTTCGGCCTGCGCTCGGCACGGAGTTATGCATGACGGCCGTCGTCCGGAAATTGCGCTGCGCGATCTACACCCGGAAATCCACCGAGGAAGGTCTCGAAATGGAGTACAACTCGCTGGATGCACAGCGGGATGCCTGTCACGCCTACATCGCGTCACAGAAATCCGAGGGGTGGGTGGCCC
The DNA here is from genome assembly GCA_903910495.1 of uncultured beta proteobacterium. The sequence goes on along the minus strand of CAIVZW010000004.1, from coordinate 3,881 downwards.
TGCGCGACAACTACGACGATGGTGGTTTCTCGGGTGGCACACTTAACCGGCCCGGTGTGCAACGTTTGCTTGAGGATGTGCGGGAAGGACTGGTCGACGTGATCGTGGTCTACAAGATCGATCGCCTGTCGCGCTCGCTGGCGGATTTCTCAAAGCTGGTGGAGTTGTTTGATCAGCATAAAGTAACCTTTGTCTCGGTCACGCAGTCGTTCAATACCACCACGTCAATGGGGCGGCTGACGCTGAACATTCTACTGTCCTTCGCTCAGTTTGAGCGGGAACTTGGCGGTGAGCGGGTGCGCGACAAGATCGCCGCCAGCCGTGCCAAAGGCATCTGGATGGGCGGCATGCCACCGCTGGGCTACGACGTGGTCGAACGCAAGCTGATCCCGAACCGTACCGAAGCCAAACTGGTCAGGTGTATCTTCGAGCGATTCATTGCTTTGGGCTCGATTACGGTGCTGTCTAACGAACTGCGCGCCGAAGGGGTCACCACCAAGTCCTGGACGACGATCAAGGAAAAGCATCGCACCGGCAAACTGATCGACAAGGGTTATCTCTACAAGTTGTTCAAGAATCCGGTGTTCATTGGCTTGGCCGCCTACAAGGGGAAACACTTCACTGGTGAGCATCAGCCAATTCTGGATCGCGCCCTGTGGGAACAGGCCCAGGAGATGCTCGGGCGGAAAGAACCTGAAAAACGCGCCCGCCAGGTACGGACGGGCCGTGTGCCGGCATTGCTCAAGGGTCTGATTTTTGCGGATGACGGTTGGGCCATGACGCCCAGCGTGACGTTGAAGAACCGCAAGTACTACGGCTACTACGTGAATACCGCATCAATCAAGATCGGCAAGGACGCCTGCGCGATTCCGCGCGTACCGGCCGGAGAAATCGAAGCGGCCGTGGTTGGCCAGGTGCGGAAGGTTCTGCAGACGCCCGAAGTCATGGCACAGGCCATTCGGGAGGTGCAGGCACTGGATCCGGAGGCCGATGCGCAGATGGCGATCCAGACGCTGCAGTCAATCGAGCCGGTGTGGGATGAACTGTTCCCGGCCGAGCAGGCGCGGATCGTTCAACTGCTGGTTGATCGGGTGACGGTCAGCCCGACCGGAATCCGTGTTGATATGAAAACCGCCGGATTGAAGGCGTTGATCAAGTCCGTCATCACCGAGCCGGAAATCGGGAAGGCTGCGTGATGGAGACCGTTTCCATTGATGTACCGATGACCTTCAAAAAGCGCGGCGGGCGCAAGGTAATCGTGCTGCCGGACGGCACTCAGGGAAATCCAGCATCGAGGGCCACCATTGACAACACGATGGTCAAGGCGATCGCCCGGGCCTTCCGGTGGCAGGCGATGCTGGAAAACGGGACCTACGGGTGTCTGGATGAAATTGGAAAGGCCGAGCGGATCGCGCCATCGTTCGTCAGTCGCGTTATCCGGCTGGCGCTGCTGGCACCCGATATTGTTGATGCCATTATGGATGGCCGTCAGCCGGCTCACCTGACGTTGAGAGATTTGATGGGGCCGTTTCCGGTGGAGTGGGAAGGGCAAAAGAAATATTTCTAACATTTCCTGTTGAAGACATACATAACGTAATTTTTAACTTGGCTTCCAAGACAGACAGAGCGTTCATGACATAGTCATGATACTACCTTGGGCAAGCATATGTCTTACACAACAAGTGGATTTACCGTCGACGAGGTGGGGTTCATGCAACTTGCCACAAGTAGAGTTCTTGCAGCAGTTGCGCGCGGGGAACTGGACCTCAATCAGTTGGCCCGAGAAGAACTGGCTTCTAGCAGCGTGATTAGTGAGCATTTCACTTCCCCTCGTTTCCAGCAGCTGGGCTTGAAGTGCTCTGGCTGAATGCATCATTTTCAGCACTATTCAGTGCCTCGAGCATCGTGTTTCCAAAATCCATAAACTCTTCGTATTCTTTGGTTCCCGGAACGGAAATGTCGTCTAGATAGCAAGAGAGCCCCACGAATTTTCCTGGCATATCAAGCAGGTAGAGCCCTTGGTCAAAGCGCTCTTCAGCTGAAATGCGCAGGTAATATAGAGGGTCCATAAATACCGCTTCCATTGCCTTAATCGGACTCGTAGGCATCGGCTCGTACCAATCGTTGAAGTCTGATGGCACTATGAATTTCGGCATCCCGAAATAATCAAGCACGGTATCGGCTGAGCGCAGAAACATAATGAGACGATTGACAAACGCGTCTCTCACAATGTTGCTGGCGTCGACTACCGCATTCAGCGCATCCGCTGTTTCTTTTTCGACTACAACGTTCACTGTTCTCGTTCCCATTCTTTTCAGGGAGCCTGAGATGTATCGGCGTGCGTTTGACGACAATCGACGTCCATCGAGTTCCCGTGCCAAATTGGGAGTCTCTCGCTTGATCATGTGATTCAGGAATGCATCGCGCTTGATGCAAAGCCGGTTCATCTGATCATCGAACGATTTGAGCAGTGGCTCATAAATCTTCACAGTCATCTTGGTCTGGTTCATAACTTCCTCGCATTACGTTGAGTACTGACAGAACGAAGATTAGATGATGCGCTATTGTACGTAAAGAACTTTGAGTAAAGATTTTACGAAGATTTGCTTATAGTAATAAGTTGTTGATTATATGATTTTTACGTTAATCAGATGATCTTTATGGGGGTGAATCGCAAATTCCCCGAGCGTATGCCGACACGGACTCGATTAGCACCACCCGCAAACCCAAAGGTAATGGTGCCGTAGAGCCCGCAAAGACTATTTCTGTCACTTCTAGGCGACGGTCTTGAACTGTTCTGCGTACTTCAAGAGTTGGGTATTCAGGTCATCAGCATCAGGCGCAAAGTGCGCTTCGCGGTGACAGTTCGGGCACAGCGCGACGCAATTCCATACTCGATCGCTTTTCTCGACGCCGAGAATGTGGTGAACGTCGAGAAAGCCTGGGTAATCCCGATGCGCACCACAGCCCTTCGTCTCGCAGCCTAGAACACGGTCGAGAACTGCCCGCCGCACCCGTGGGTCACGCTTGACCTCGGAGCGTACCACTGGGCGTCGTGGTGCGCCGTCGCTGCCTAGGGTTGAGTATTCGACTCCAGGGCAATCATCGAACGTGTCGTCTGCTGAGCCTGAGTCCACCGAATCCAACTTGGAAAGGTCCACAACGCCGGGCCATGCCCACAGCACGTCTGAGACCTCATGCGCATCCGGCGTCCGATCGTCCTGCAACCAGATCGTCGGACTTGACCCGTTCATTGCATGGTTCTTGGTGATGCTCTTCATCAATCCGCGTTGTTGCAGGTCGTTACTGACGTCACGCTGGTGGAGCCAGATCGGCATCAAAGCGTCCCTAGGAATGAGTGCAGCAAAGACGATTGCCGCACCATCCCGCTGGATGATCAGGTTGTGTGTAATCCCGTGCTGTCGGTCGCGTTCCACGATAAAACGCAACGTACCTTCCCAATCATTCTCGCGTAAGCGCGCACGTAGTTGCGCTGCTGCGATCTTTCGTTCGTTCGTGTTTCGGCCTTCTCTCCGCCAGCAGATGCGCACCCGCATCTTGATGACTTGACCATCGGGTGATCGCGCGCTCACGAACTGCTCGGTCGCCGTACCGGATACCCTGCGCTCGTCGTGAAGCACCCGAAAGCCTCGTTCCGTTAAAAACGGTGCTGCTGCGTTTCGAGTAACACCCTCTGCCGCGATGCTATCCTCACTTCTGAAAGCTCGTTTTGCACTTGGTGCGTATTTCGCGCCATCGTGACCGGTGATTTCGCCGGATCGTGACCGGCGTTTCGCGGCATCGTGACCGCGATTTCGCGCTGAACGTGACCGATGAGGATGATGTTGCATGAATAGTTGAAGGTACCCTCGACGCTTTTT
>CAIVZW010000003.1 GCA_903910495.1 uncultured beta proteobacterium | reverse complement strand
TCGAAACCAAGCTTTTCCATTTCCTGTTTAATGCGCAGCACAACCTTCTCTTCATCGCAGCTCTCGCTGGGGATGGCGATCATGTCGCGCAGGAAGCTGGTCATGTCGGCTTTGTAGTGCTGGGCTCTTGCCACTATTTGTTCAAATGGAAGCTTCTTTGCCATTGCTTTTCTCCGATTTCTATATTTATGCGGCCAAGAGACAAATCACGACAGATCAATCTTGTCGATCCTCTGCCTCTACTTGCAAGCAGAACGCGGGCGTGCGGCAGTGTGCCGCCCGCCCGGCTTTGTTACCTGACGCGCGCTTGTGCTTCCCTGAGCAATTGCTCCAGAATCTGCGCAGGATTGGCATACTTGCGCGCCAGAATCATGGCGGCAATGATGTAGGGCTTCCAACTGGCCTCTTTGTATGTGGCGATACGGTAACGCTCGAAAACGCTGCCTTCCACCTCGCCTTCCTTGCAGGAGACACCTGAGATGTCGGCCGGCAGGCAGTGCATGTAGAGCGCTTCACCACCCTTGGTCAGCTTCATCATGTCTTCCGTGCAATGCCAATTCTTGTGTTTTGCATTTTGCATCAGACACTGCTTTTCCAAGGCTTTCAGGCCATCGTGATCATTGGCGCGCAGCAGTTCGGTGCGTGTTTCCATCACCTTGTAAGGTGCCCAGGACTTTGGATAGACGATATCCGCACCGGCAAACGCCTCTTCCATGGTTTTGACGTGGCTGAACTTGCCACCCGAGGCCACTGCATTTTTTCTGGCGACTTCAACCACCTCGGGAATCAGGTCATAGCCTTCGGGGTGCGCCAGCCTCACATCCATGCCGAAGCGGGTCATTAAACCAATGACCCCCTGCGGCACAGACAGCGGTTTGCCATAGCTTGGGGAATAGGCCCAGGTCATGGCAATTTTCTTGCCTTTGAGACTGTCCAGACTGCCAAAATGCTCCTGCAGCCAAGCCAGGTCGGCCATCGACTGGGTCGGGTGATCGATATCGCACTGCAAATTCACCAGTGCCGGGCGCTGGGGCAATACGCCTTGCGCAAAACCATCGTCGAGGGCCGCGCCCACTTCGCGCATGTACGCGTTGCCGGCACCGAGGAACATATCGTCGCGAATCCCGATGGCGTCGGCACAGAAGGAAATCATGTTGGCCGTCTCGCGCACCGTCTCACCGTGGGCAATTTGCGACTTGCCCTCATCCAGGTCTTGCTGGGCCAGTCCCAGAAGATTCAGGGCCGAAGCGTACGAAAAGCGGGTGCGCGTGGAGTTGTCGCGGAATATCGAAACGCCCAGGCCACTGTTAAACACTTGAGTAGCAATATTTTCCGCACGCATGCGTTTGAACACTTCAGCGACAAGCAGTACCTGTTTGAGTTCATCCGTGGTCTGTTCCCACGAAAGAAGAAAATCCTTGTTATGCGCATCTGATTTAAGCGCGCCAAGTTCCTGGATCAGTTCATTGATAGATTTCATTTGTAAGCCTCGAATCAAGTCGGTTCAGCAATAGAGAAGCGTGCCGGCAAAACCGCACGCTTTGGTTCATACAACGGATTTTAATGAAATAAACCAGCATGCCCGCTGCGCAGCCTTGAGAAATGTGCGAAGCGCTTGCATCCGGCACGATCTTCAACACTCAGTAGCGATACGCCACCGGCCGGAATGCGTCCGATTCATGCAGAACATCGATGCCGGCTGCAAAACCCGGCATCGATGCACAGCATGTTCATCGCTTAATTCTTTGACGCTTTGTCGACCGCAGCCAGGAATTCCTTGAGCATGGCTTCGCCTTCCTTGCCGTAGCTCTTGGAAATTTGCTCCTTGACCGCCGGCTGGGCCAGCGCGCGGAACTTGGCGATCTCGTCCTTGGTCGGCGTGTAAATCTGCATCTTCTGCGCCAGCGCCGGCAGTCCACGGTCCGAAGCCTCGATGATGCGGTTGATGCCGCGGCAGGCGATGATCGCCGAACGCGCAGCGGCTTTCACGACTTCCTTTTCCTGCGGCGTCAGGCCGTCGAGGAAGGCCTTGTTCATCACCCAGACGTAGGGCGTGAACAGGTGGTTGGTCAGCGTCAGATACTTCTGTACTTCATCGAATTTGGCGAACTTGATGATCGGGATCGGGTTCATCTGGCCATCGGCGACGCCGGTCTGCAGCGAGGTATAGACTTCAGCCCAGTTGATCGCCACCGGCTGTCCGCCCATGCTGCTCACCACCGACTTGTGCGATTCGAGGCCCATGGTGCGGATCTTCAGACCTTTCATGTCTTCCGGGGTCTTGATTGGACGCTTGGAGTTGGAAAAGGCGAAGAAGCCGCCGGAGTCGCCGAAGCCGAGTACTTCGATGCCGGTCTTCTTGGTGATGTCGGCCGACAGGCTCTTGCCGAACGGGCCGTCGAACACGTCGTAGGTGACGGCGATATTGGAGTAGGCAAAGGGCATGTCGAGGACGCCGATCATCGGATAGACCGAGGCAATGCCACCGACGCTGGAGATCGCCGATTGTACGACACCGGATTTCACCTGCTGGAGGACTTCGTTGTCCTTGCCGAGCTGGCCGTCGGGGAAGATCACGACGTTGACCGAGCCGTTGGTTCCGGCTTCGACCAGCGACTTGAAAACGACGGCCATGGCGCCGGTGCCGTTATCGAAGGGATCGTTCTTGTTGAGGTGTGAGAGCTTGATCACTTTCTGGGCGTAGGCCGCGACCGGCATCATGCCGATGGCAAGACTGAGCGCGGCGGCAACTGCGATTGACTTGAATAGGCGCATGGTTATGAACTCCGTCAGGTTTAAATTCGAACGTGCTGGTTTGGTGCTTGATGCTGGAAAAGCGATTTTGCGGATTGAAAAGTTTTCATAGGCCGAGCAATCTCGGCATGGTCAGCGTCAAACTGGGCCAGTAGGCGACCAGGAAGAGCACGCCGACTTCGGCGATGACGAAAGGCCACATCGCCGCCGAGATGCGCTCGATACTCTCGTTGGCGATTGAACTCAAGACGAACAGGCTGGCGCCGACCGGCGGCGTCATCAGGCCGATATTGAGGGCCAGGACGATCATCAGTCCGGCCTGGACCGGGTCCATGCCGATCGAGGTCGCCAGCGCGCCGAGAATCGGGCCAAGGACGATGAGGATGGCGTTGATGTCCATGAACATGCCGAGGATCAGGAGCAGCACCAGGATCATCAGGATGATCATCGAGGGGTCCGACGAGACGCCGAGAAAGAGGGCGGTGATCGCCTGCGGCAGGCGCATGAAGGTCATCCACCAGCTGAGGATCGACGCTGCGGCGATGATCAGAAAAACCACGCCGGTGACGCGCGCTGTACGCACCAGCATTTCGACGAGGTCGGCAAGCTTCACCTGGCGATAGACGAACATGCCGATGAACAGCGCGTAGAAAACGGCGATCGCTGCGGCCTCGGTCGGCGTCACGATGCCGCTCAGGATGCCGCCGAGAATCAGCACCGGCATGACCAGCGCGGAGATGCTGTCGCGGAACGCACGAACGACGCGCATCAGGCTGGGGCGGTGGTCACCTTTGGGCAGTTGCAGGCGACGGCCGAGGCCGGCGATGACCGCCATGCAGAAGAGGCCCATGACCAGGCCGGGGAGGATGCCGGCAGCGAACAGACCAGCGATCGACACGCCCATCATCGAACCGTAAATCACCATCAGGTTCGACGGCGGTATGGTCGGCCCGATGATAGAACCGGCGACGACCACGGCGCAGGCGAAAGGTTTTTTGTAGCCGTTCTTCGTCATGGCCGGGACCATCGTGCTGCCGAAAGCCGCGGCTTCGGCGACGGCTGCGCCGGTGATGCCGGCGAAGAGCACCGACGAGACCATGCACGATTGGGCCATGCCGCCGCGCAGATGGCCGACCAGGGCGTCGGCGAAAGCCGCGAGGCGGGCGGTGATGCCGGCCTTGTTCATGATTTCGCCGGCGAAAATAAAGAGCGGCATGGCCAGGAAGGTGAACAGGTCGAGGCCGGCGAAATAGCGCTGCGGCGCCATCGCCAGCATCTCGGTGCCACCGATCTGGATTATGCCGAGCACGCCGGCGATACCGAGGACGAAACCGATCGGCACGCCGACGGCGAGCAGGACAAAGAATACCGCCAGGACCCAGATCATTGCGCTTCCTTCACAAGCGTGGCGGGCGCAGTGCCCAGGGTGAAATCGCGGATGCCGGTGAGCACGAGCTGCACGCAAACAAGTGCCGACGACACCGGAACAGCGGCGAAGGGCAGCCACATGGTCATCTCGAAAATGGTCGCGTATTGCGTTGCGCCCTGCGCCGTCATGTCAATGCCGAAATAGCCGAGAAACGCGAAAAAGGCGAAGCCCAGGACATCGATCGCCATGCCGGCCTGGCGGCGCGCGTTCTTCGGCAATTTGTCGAGCAGCGCGGTGACGGCCACATGTTCGCGTCGTGCGACGCCGCAGGAAATGGCGAGCAGCGCCGCCCAGATCATCAGGTAGCGAGCGAGCTCCTCGCTCCAAGTGACCGGAAGTTCGATCAGGTAGCGGCCGAATGCGCCGATCCCGACATCAAGGATCATCACCGCGAGAATGGCCGCGCACAGCCATTCAACGTACTGATTGAGGCGAAAGCTCAGCGCCGCGCTGGTTTGCCCCAGACGTCTTGTTCTCGAATCTTCAGGAATATCTGTCATCGGTGGTCCATGTGTTGTACGTAAACGGAAATTAGTGTCTTGGATCACCAAGCGCCATGTGCCGTGATCGGTTGCTTCAAGTCCTTTGCGATTCGCCCCGTCTTGTCTCTCCACAACCTAAGCAACAAACAGAGAATTCGTTATTGTAGACCAGTCAGGTGATATGGATTGAAATAGCAAACATCATGCCAAATTATTTCGGTAATCCGGCATATTCTATCCAATTGATCTGCCGCACGTCAAAGCAAACCTCGCCCGGAGGGCGAGAAGGATAGTGTAAATGGCGCAACCGTCGTTGCCGTCCCCGCTTTGGTGCGGCCATGTTCACATCAGGGCATGCGCAACCTTCCCCACGGCGAATTCGCTCAACGCATTTTCCCCGGATTCCCGGAATGTAATCCCCGCATGACTGCGGCTGCCGCGGACTGAGATATACTCTCGCCATCAATGATGAATTTCCTGTCCTTGACCTGCGCCGTTTTATAAGCCACGCTCCCTTATCCTGCATTGAAGGCATGAACATGAAATGGTTCTACCGTTGTCCCTCGTGCGGAGCAACGTACGATATTCAACCCGGACGCTATCTCTGTGATGTCTGTTCAAGACGACAGAAAAACGAGCGGCCACTCGAAGGTGTTCTTGAGGTGGAATGGGACGGTGATGCGCAAGGCGATGCCGATCCTCATTCGATTCCCCTGCCCGTCGAGAAGAAGTGGTTCCCGCCCATCCCCGTCGGAAATACGCCGCTTTGGGCACCTTTGCGCCTGAGGAACGAATTCAACGCTCCCAATCTCTGGCTCAAGGACGATACCTGCAATCCTTC
>CAIVZW010000002.1 GCA_903910495.1 uncultured beta proteobacterium | reverse complement strand
GCGCGGCGAACACGATCAATAGCCTGATATCATTGCACTACATCGGCCTTGCGCTGCGGGCATCTGCATGCAGGGCCAGGGCAGTTCGATATGCTTAGGGAAATACTGAGGTATTCGCCTCCCAAGAGAGCTGGGCCCAGGGCTCCGTTGCATTCGGGGCGTCATCCCCGCGTAGGCGGGGATCCAGACTGTTGATTTAACTGGGTTCCCGCCTGCGCGGGAACGACGGAAGTGAATAATTCAGCGTTTCCTAAGCAGTCAATCCATAGCCTCACCTCGGTATCAGTCAAGACAAGGACAAGGCCAATGTTGAACCTCAAGGACTCCGCTCTCTTTCACCAGCGCTGCTACATTGACGGTGCATGGCTCGACGCCGACCAGGCCGGAACACTCGTGATCCGCAATCCGGCAAGCGGCGAGTCGCTGGGCACGGTACCGAAGATGGGCGGCGCAGAAACACGGCGGGCAATCGACGCGGCCAACGCGGCGCTGCCGGACTGGCGCGCCCGGACGGCCGCCGAGCGCGCCAGATTGCTGCGCCGCTGGTACGATTTGATGATGGCCAACCAGGATGATCTGGCGCTGATCATGACCTCGGAACAGGGCAAACCGCTGGCCGAAGCGAAAGGCGAGATTGCCTACGCGGCCAGCTATCTCGACTGGTTCGCCGAAGAAGGCCGGCGCGCCTACGGCGAGATCATTCCGCCCAATGGCAGCGACCGGCGAATTCTGGCGACGCGCGAACCGGTCGGCGTCTGTGCCGCGATCACACCGTGGAATTTCCCGGCCGCGATGATTACGCGCAAGGCCGGCGCCGCGCTGGCGGCGGGGTGCACCCTGGTCGTCAAACCGGCCAGCCAGACCCCCTTCTCGGCCCTGGCCATCGCCGAACTGGCCGCTCGTGCCGGGATACCGAAGGGTGTGTTCAACGTCGTGACCGGTTCGGCCCAGGCCATCGGTGCAGAGATCTGCGCCAATCCGGTGGTACGCAAACTTTCCTTTACCGGGTCGACTGAAATCGGTTCGCTGCTGATCGCGCAGTGTGCACCCACCGTGAAGAAACTCTCCATGGAACTCGGCGGCAATGCCCCCTTCATCGTCTTCGACGATGCCGACCTCGACGCGGCAGTACTCGGTGCCATGGCCTCCAAATATCGCAATGCCGGGCAGACCTGCATTTGCGCCAACCGCATTCTGGTGCAGGATGGCGTTTATGAGTCTTTCACCGGGAAACTGGCAACCGCCGTTTCCGCATTGAAGGTCGGCAACGGCATTGAACCCGGCGTCACGCAAGGCCCGCTGATCGACCAGGCGGCTGTCGTCAAGGTCGAGGAACTTCTCGCCGACGCCCTGGAAAATGGCGCCCGCGTGTTGTGTGGCGGCAAGCCGCACGCCCTGGGCCATACCTTCTATGAGCCGACCATCCTCGTCGATGTTTCGCCCGACTCGCGCCTGGCGCGCGAAGAGATTTTCGGACCGGTCGCGCCGCTGTTCCGCTTCACGGATGAAGAAGAAGCGATCCGCATGGCCAATGCCACCGAGTACGGGCTGGCCGCCTATTTCTACGCGCGCGACGTGGGCCGCATTTTCCGCGTTGCGGAAGCCCTCGAATACGGCATGATCGGGGTGAACACCGGATTGATTTCCACCGAGATCGCCCCTTTCGGCGGCATGAAATCATCAGGGCTGGGCCGCGAAGGCTCATGTCACGGTCTCGAGGACTATCTCGAAATCAAGTATGTCTGCCTGGCCGGCATTTGAACCGGGGGCGCATCAAATTACCGTTATCGATCAATTTTATAGGGAGGAAATGATGGCAGATTTTTATTTCAATGTCGGAGATGCGGTTCAGTTTTCCAAAACTGTCGGCGAAAGCGATATCTATCTTTTTGCCGGGATCACGGGCGATTTATCGCCGAACCATGTCGATGAAGAATTCATGAGCAAATCGAAATACAAACATCGTATTGCTCATGGCGCCCT
>CAIVZW010000001.1 GCA_903910495.1 uncultured beta proteobacterium | reverse complement strand
GCGAAAGAAACTCAAGGCCTTCGATACGCTATCCGATCGCCACTTCGCCAGCGAGGAAGCGCAGGAGGTACGGCGTGAGCAGAAAACGCAGGACGAGTTCGCCGCACGCTTCACTGCCGACAAGGGTTCGAAGTAAGTCCATTGTGCATTGGAAACAAGATGCGAAGATGAGTGAAGACAATTCCCGTGGGTTACCAAATACAGGCTCCAGCCCGGCGAGGCAGAGTTTAATAAAGGAACCTCATGTCTTTGCTTTTCTCTGTGGAACCTCTGTGTCTCTGCGCCTCAGCGGTGGATTTTTAAATTATTCTCAAGGATTGACATGCCCAGCACCCCTGACCTGTTCGACGACCTGCCGCTAGCCGAAGTACCGCCACCCCCACCGGCTGCGATACCTGCAATAGCGGAAGACGACGACGGTGAGAGCATCCTGTTGCATGAATCGGCCTCGCGCGACTACCTCGAATACGCCATCGCCGTGGTCAAGGGTCGCGCCCTGCCGGATGTGAAGGACGGCCAGAAGCCGGTGCAACGCCGCGTGCTCTTTGCCATGCGCGAACTTGGCCTGATGGCCGGGGCCAAACCGGTGAAGTCGGCGCGCGTGGTTGGCGATGTGATCGGCAAATACCATCCGCACGGCGACACGTCCTCCTATGACGCCATGGTGCGCATTGCCCAGCCCTTCTCGCTGCGCTACCCGCTGGTCGACGGGCAAGGCAACTTCGGCTCGCGCGACGGCGACGGCGCGGCGGCCATGCGCTACACCGAAGCGCGTCTGGCGCCGATCGCCGAACTGCTGCTCGGCGAACTCGGCGAAGGCACGGTCGACTACCAGCCCAACTACGATGGTTCGTTCCAGGAACCGGCCTTTCTGCCTGCCCGCCTGCCCTTCTCGCTGCTCAACGGCGCTTCCGGAATCGCCGTCGGCATGGCCACTGAAATGCCCTCGCACAATCTGCGCGAGGTTGCGGCGGCCGCCATCCACAAGCTGCAGAACCCGTCGGCCGGCGTTGCCGAACTGATGGAGCACATACCCGGCCCGGACTACCCCGGCGGCGGGCAGATCATCTCGACCCTGGCAGAAATCGTCAGTGCCTACAGTAGCGGCCGTGGCAGCCTGCGCGTACGCGCCCGCTACGAATTCGAGGAAATGGCGCGCGGCGCCTGGCAACTGGTGATCAAGGAGTTGCCGCCCGGCGTCTCCTCGGCCCGCGTGCTCACCGAAATTGGCGCGCTGATGAATCCGCAACCGAAACCGGGCAAGAAATCCATCGAACAGTCGGCCGCGCAGCTAAAGGCCCTGTTTGCCTCGCAACTCGAACGTGCGCGCGACGAATCAGGCAAGGACGACGACATCCGCCTCGTCTTCGAACCAGTGAGTTCACGTCTCGACCGCGACGAATTCGTCGCCCTGCTGCTCGCCCATACCAGCCTCGAAACCACCGCGCCGATCAACCTTGTAGCCGTCGGCATCGACGGCCGTCCGTGCCAGAAAACGCTGGCTGACCTGATCGGCGAATGGTGCCAGTTCAGAGTAACGACCGTGCGCCGGCGCACCGAATTCCGTCTGGCCAAAGCCAATGACCGTATCCACATCCTCGAAGGCCGGCACATCGTCTTCCTCAACATCGACGAAGTGATTCACCTCATCCGCGAATCGGATGAACCCAAGCCGGCGCTGATCGCCCGCTTCCTGCTCTCCGACCGTCAGGCCGAGGACATCCTCGAAATCCGCCTGCGCCAGCTCGCCCGACTCGAAGGCATCAAGATCGAGCAGGAACTGGAAAAGCTGCGCGCCGAGAAGGAGGAGCTGATCAAGCTGCTGGACAGCGACACGCTGCTGCGCCGGCTGGTCATCCGCGAGATCAAGGCCGACGCCAGCAAGCACGGCGATGACCGGCGTACGCTGATCGAAGCCGCGTCGATGGCCTCGCGCTCGGAAGTCGCCGCCGTCACCGACGAACCGGTAACGCTGATTGTCTCCGACAAGGGCTGGGCGCGTGTGCGCCAGGGCCATGGGCTCGACCTCTCCGGCGTCGTCTACAAGGATGGCGACGGCCCCGGCTCGGCGTTCGAGTGCCGTTCGGTCGACTCGCTGGTGATCATCTCCAGCGCAGGCCGCGCTTTCACCGTGCCGATCGCCGCCCTGCCCGACGGGCGCGGCATGGGTACGCCGCTACCCTCGTTCATCGAGATCGGTTCCGGCAAGATTGCACATGTGCTCACTGGCAAGCCGGAAGACGAACTGCTCATCGCCAAGACCTCCGGCTACGGCTTCATCTGCACCTACGGCGACCTGCTCTCGCGGCAGAAGGCCGGCAAGGCCTTCCTGACCCTGGAAGACGGCTCAACCATCCTGCCCCCCGCTCCAATCGTACGCAGCGCCGGTATGGACCACATCGCCGCGCTGTCGGAGGACGGCCGTTTGCTTGTCTTCCCGCTCGATCAGATGAAGCGGCTTTCCAGCGGCAAGGGTGTGCAAATCATCGGTCTCAAGGGCAAGGAAACGCTGAAATCCATCATCGCCGCCAAGGGGTCGGTAGTCAGCATCAAAGGCGTGTTCCGTAACAAGCCGAAGGCACTGCTCTCGGAGGAAAAGCATTTTGGGCAGCGCGCACGGCGTGGCGCTGCGGTTGGCTTGGTGAATAATCCGGTGATAGGGAATCTGGATACTGATGAGCCGAACGCAGCGTAATGACAGGGGTAAGCATGGCAATACATGAAATGATTGTGGGTGTAAGCACCGCTTGACTGACCGCAGCGATAAGTCAAATACCACCCGTAAAATCGGTGGTATTTGACATTAAAGGGTCTGGGTTCAATCGGCACAATTTTTCGCCAGGGTAGCGCAAACCCTCCTTTGATCAATGCGTCAAAGTCCTGGCTTTGAGCCCCCACGCCACCCGCGTTCCCGCGGCCACTGTCGCGCCCGCTGCCCAGAAGACACTCGCCACTCCAACGATCGCACCGGCGGCACCGAAGAGCAGGGGCATGACGACGCCCGAGGCGGTGATCGTCAGCATGCGCAGGCCCAGAGCCTCGCCATGGCGGTGTTCGGGGGTGATCTGGTGCAGGGCGCTCAGGATCATCGGCTGCACCGAACCGAGCGAAAAACCGAGCAGGATCGAGCAGACGCCCATCGCCAGGGGCGAGTGCAGCAGCGGGTAAATGCCGAACAGCACCCCGGTCGAGGCCATCGCGGTCGCAATCACCGCCCACTCCTGCAGGCGTGCCGCGATCAACGGCATCGCCACGCGGATCAGCGTGGCCGCAAGGGCAAAGACGCCGAGGATCGTGCCGATCACCGAGGCACTGAATCCGCGCTCGTAGCCAAGCAGGGGCAACACAAAGGTGTGCACGTCCCAGCACGACGCCAGGATCCAGTTGATCAGCAATAGCCGGCGCATCTGCGGTTCGGCCAAAAGGTCCCAGGAGCGCAGCCTGGGGGTGCCCTCCGTGCGCCTCTGGCGCGGCAACTCGGGGGTGTTGCGCACCCAGAACCACGAAGCCAGCGGCAGCACCGCGAACAAGGCAAAAGCGCTACGAAAGCCGGCTTGATCGATCAGCAATCCGGCACTGAAGGGCCCGACAAAATTCGCAATCGACGGAGCAACGGCCAGCCAGCTGAAAACCTGCCGGATCTGCAGCGGGTTGTCTGCCATGCGGCCGGCATGCCGCTGCAAGGCGATTACCGCGACGCCGGTCGCGCCGCCGGTCAGCAGCGCGGCCAGGCAAAGTACCGGAAATACGGGCCACAGCGCCGCCAGCCCGGCCCCAATGATGGTGGCTCCCACGCTGATGGCCACCGGACGCTTAAGGCTGTGGCGGTCGGCATAGCGACCGGCAGGCAATGAAAGGAATACCTGAGCGAGCGAGAACAGCGACAGCATAACCCCCACCGCCAGCGGGCTGTAGCCCTGCCGCAGAGCAAGCAAGGGCGCAGCCAAGCGGATACCGGACATGCACGCATGAATGCATACCTGTACGGCGATCAGTCGCACCAGGGGGCCGCCCAGGCCGATGCCGGGCTTCATTGCTTTGCTGAACGGGCAGACACGCAAAATCTCCGCATACGGCTGGGACAAACCCGGGACGTCTTTCCGATCGTGGCAAGCATAATCAGCCAACCGCTTGCAGGCAGGCGAAGATCAAGGCCATCACCTGCTCGAACTCTTGCGCTCGCTCGGACAATAGCGGAAACAGCCGCTCATGTTGCGCACCCGGGACGACATGCAGCTTGCGCCAGGAAGATTTCCGCGCGGACTGAAACAGTCGCTCGGGAATTTCAGACGGGATAACCGTGTCGTGCTCCGCCGCGATAACTAACAGCCTTCCGCTAAATTCGGCAAGGATGTCCCAGGCGTCGGTGTTGTCCCAACTCCGTTCCTGGCGAATGGCTGCGGTGAATCCGGCACCAAAGGGAAGTTCATACGCTGCCGGGGTATAAACGCCGGGCACGACAAGAACCAGCGCCTCAAGCTTTCGCGTTTCGAGCAGCTTGATCGCGTTGTAAGCGCCCATGCTGGTGCCGACAACGGCCTGGATTGAAGGTCCCTGCCCGGCGTCAATGACGGCTTCGGCCTGATGCGTCCGGCTGCCGAGCGAAGACTCGCGCACTGATCCTCCGCTTTCGCCGTGCCCGATGCAGTCAAACGCCGTCGAACCAATGCCACGTCCATGCAAGGCGTTGCGCAGTGCGGCGAACCTGCCACGCTCACTGCTGCCGGCACCATGAATGAGCAAGGCCTGCCGGGTCGAACGCCCCGCGCAATAATCACCCTTGACGATCTGGCCTGAACATTCGGCGGCAAAAGGAATAGTCTTCATCCGGGTCATAGGGCGGCCATTGGCAGAATCATTATTTCAAGCCGGCGATTCCTGTCGCCTAGTCCAACCCGAGGGCATCCTTCATGACCCTGAACACCTCCGTGTTGTGCATCAAGCCGCCGATTCTCTTCGACCCCGGCCCCTGCCCGGCCAGAAACAGCGGCGAGGCCGTATGCGTCTGGCTTCCCCAGCCCACACGCAGGTAGGGGCGCAAGACGAAAGCCAGTGAATGCAGATTGTCGTAACTGTAGTTGTAAGGATCAAGCTTCTTGATGGTATCGTTGGCCACGGTCTGGGCTTCATCCTCGCTCAGGTCGATGTCCATGCCTTGTTTGACGACTTCCCGTATTTTTTCCGGCGTCGGTTTCTTGCCCCATTTCGCCTCCATGGCCTGAAAGGAAACCTTCACTTTTTCGATGGCCTGCAGATTCATGCCGACATAGTTCTTGCTGTCCTTGCTGTTGCCGATCAGCGACAGGCCGCCGGTCTCATGATCGGCCGTCACCAGGACCAGGGTATCGGGGTGCTTCCTGGCGAAGTCCATGGCCACCCCGACGGCCTCGTCAAAAGCCAGGGTATCGCGGATGGTGGCCGCCGCATCATTGCGATGCGCTGCATGATCAATGCGGCCGCCTTCGATCATGACAAAAAACCCATGCCTGTTTCTGGACAGGATCTGCAAGGTTTTATCAGCCATCTCGGCCAGGCTGGGTTCTACTGTTTGCGCACGGTCGATCTCATAGACCATGTTGCCCATGTTGAACAGGCCGAGAATTTTTCCGGCCGGCGCGGCCTTCAATTCCGCGGAATTCCCGACCACGGCGTACCCTGCATTTTTCGCTTCATCGACCAGATTGCGGCCGTCCTTGCGCTGGCCGCCTTCGCTGGCCGGCAGGAAGAATTGCTTGCGTCCGCCCATCAGCACGTCCACACCGAATTTCAATTGCTGCTCGGCTACCGAGTTCTCATCCGAACGGTTGGGCACATGCGCGGCAAAGGAGGCCGGTGTGGCATCCGTGATCCCCGAGGTGGTGACCAGCCCGGTGGCCATTTTCCTTTTTCCGGCCATCTCCATGATCGTCTTTACCGGGATGCTGCCGTCCGCAGTCATGCTGATAACCCCCGCTGTCATCAGTTGTCCGGTAGCGAGTTGCCCGGCCGCCGCCGCTGACTCGGTGACGATGGTGTCCGCCGTATCATTCATGAGCAGTGCGGTCCGGCCGCTTTTCATCAGTCCGGACATGCGCAGATCCCTGTTGAGAACCCGGTTGCTGTAATACCAGGCGGCGGCAAGGTGACTGGGGCCCATGCCATCGCCGATGAGCAGAATGACGTTTCTGGCCCGTACGGCAGCTTGCGCAGCCTGCCCATCCAGAGGGAGATAGCCTATGAACAGCGCAAATACAAACACCAGCAAGCAGGATGGTTTCGCTTTCATCTCGTCCTCATTTTTCAGGATGGCGTTCAAGAACTTACAAGCTCTTGAACAGGCGTGTCATGAACACTTGCAGGCAAGACTGTAGTTTGCGGGATGGAGTCTTCCGGGTCAATGCGCTTATACTCTGACGAAACTTTCGGCCTCCTGCACTGAGGCGAGTCCTTGCCATAATTCTCCCGAAACGGAAGCTTCGATGATTTCCAGCGAGTGGATCGGTAGCCTTGCCGCCATCCTGACCACGGTTTCCTTCATACCCCAGGTCTGGCAGATCTGCAAGACTCGCCATACTCAGGACATTTCCCTCCGCATGTACCTGCTCTTTACTTGTGGCGTCGGTCTGTGGCTGATCTACGGAATACTGCTTGCGGCCTGGCCGATCATCATTGCCAATGCCGTCACATTGCTCCTGGCGGGGACGGTACTGATCCTCAAGTTGCGCCACGGCTAGCCGCTTATGCTGAAACACGGGGGCTCCAACGTCAGAATCTCGGCCTGCGTCGAGTGCTTGTCACACTCAACAAAATCTCCCGGGATATTCAACGCGTGCTGAACTGCCCACGTCAAACTGTCAATTAGCATGCCGTTGTGCTGACAGGACTACAGGGAAAGCCGCTTGAAAATAATTTCCGGAACATGCCGGATGATCAGCATGATCAGGCGCCAGAAACCCGGCAGATAAACCTCGTCCCGCCCTTTTTCCAGCGCCTGTACGATGCCGCGGGCGATGACTTCCGGCTTGGCCCACAGCAGGCCCTTGGGAAAAGCAGCGGTCATCGGCGTATCGACAAAACCCGGCTTGATGGTCAGTACCTGTACTCCCTGTTTCGCCAGCCGGTTGCGCAATCCCTGCAAAAAAATGCTGACCATGCCCTTGGCCGCACCATAGACGTAATTGCTCTGCCGGCCGCGATCACCGGCGACGGAGCTGATCACGGCCAGGCTGCCCCTGCCCTGTTTTTCAAACATCTCACCGAGCCGGGTGGCCAGCGCGATCACCGACAGGCCGTTGTTGTCGATTTCACTCAGGGTCAGTTCGACCGAGGCTGCGCAGGCTTTCTGATCCGGCAGCGAGCCATGGGCGATGAGCGCGACATCCAGCCCGCCCAGAGCGCGTTCGGCGGCTTCGAGCATGGCCGCATGGGCACGGGTGTCGCAGGCATCCATCGTGTGGCAGGCGACCGACGCCGCGCCGCGTACGCGCAGGTCGGCGGCAATGGCTGCGAGCCGCTCCGCCTTGCGCCCGACCAGGAACAGCGCATCGCCTCGAATCGCGCACAGCCGCGCCGTCGCTTCCGCGATGGCTGACGTGGCGCCGATGATCAGAATTTTCTGCATGGACTTCTCCGGACTTACGGATCGAAATAATAATCTACAGCATGACCCGACGCGCAAAATCGGACGAGAACTTCGCATCGATGAACGGCAGGAATTCGTCGAGGCGTGGGTAGGCACGCCGGAAAAAATCGCCGCTCATGCGCGCATCCTTGGCCGCGTAGAGCCTCCCGCCGGCGACGCTGACAATGGCATCGAGACGATCGAACAGGGCCAGCGTCGGCGCGCCCCGGTTCGGGAAATCGAGCGCCAGGGTCACGCCCGGCATCGGGAAGGACAGCAGGCCGGGACTGGGCAGGTCGCCGAAGGTTTTGAGCACGGCGAGGAAGGAACCCTGCCCGCTGGCCGCGATGCTGCGCAGGATGTCGTCAAGCGCCGCCCGCGCCGCCAGCGGCAGGACAAACTGGTACTGGTAGAAGCCTTGCCGGCCGTAAAGCCGGTTCCAGTGCAGAAGGCCATCGAGCGGGTAGAAGTACGGCGCGTAATGCATCACCGTCTGCGCCGGCAGAGGCCGATG